>JAJZLO010000039.1 GCA_021803405.1 Microcaldota archaeon
TCTCTTCAATAAAAAAAGACATAGATGAAATACTTACCTATTTTAATACTCTTGAGTCTATAGACACGGAAGGTGTAGAAGAGGCGTTTCATCCTGTTAAGATTCCAGAAAAAACAAGAGACGATATGCCTGAGGAGTTCAAAGACTCCAATCTAATACTCGACAATACAAAAACATACCGTTTTTATGTAGTGGGTCCTGAATTATGAACTCCATAGAAGAATTCAAACAAAAGACAAAATCAGATGAGTACTATCTCAAGCTTCACGAAGAGCTTACAGATATAAACAAAGATCTAAACGCATTTAATAATATATCTGATAGCAAAAAAATTACCGATTTTCCATTTAGCGTTAAGGATAATATTTGTGTGAAAGGAGTAGAAACAACCGCTTCATCAAAGATACTTAAAGGCTATCTGCCTCCATTTAACGCTACTGTAATAGAAAAGCTTGACCAATCAGGATTATCCTTTATTGGAAAAACAAATATGGATGAGTTTGGTTTTGGTAGTTTTGGAACAAATACAGAAAATATAGCAAAAAATCCTTTCGATGAGCGTTATGTCGCTGGAGGTTCAAGCAGCGGAGCTGCTATAGCAACCTCAATACTTAAGTATCATGTTGCTATTGCTGAATCTACCGGAGGTTCAATCTCGACTCCGGCTGCGTTCTGCGGCGTTTTAGGTTTTACTCCAACATATGGTTCTGTATCAAGATATGGTCTTATAGATTACTCAAACTCTTTAGATAAGATAGGGGTGATGGCAAGAAAGGCAGAGGATATACTATACGTATATAATATAATCAAGGGCCAGGATAAATATGATAGCACCTGCGTCGGAAAGGACTGCAGCTCAGATATCAAAAAGAAGATAATTTTGATAGATCAGTTAATAACCGGATTAAATCCCGAAGTGGAACGCGAGTTCATGCGTTTTGTAGACTCACTTGAAAAGAAGGGCTATAAAATAGAACACAGATCTCTTGAGTTTATAGACAAGGCAATACCCTCCTATTACATAATAGCTATGGCCGAGGCCTCTACAAACCTTGCAAGATATACTGGTTTTAAATATGGATATAAAAATGAGGACTTGCTGCAAAACTATAATACCTTTTTCACCAATGCAAGAAAGATGTTTGGAAAAGAAGCAAAACGAAGAATAGTTTTGGGAACATTTGTAAGGAGTGCAAGTGTAAAGGAACTATACTACTCAAAAGCATTAAAAGTCAGATCTTTGCTTATAAAAGAGTTAACCTCTTTGCTAAAGGAAGGGTTTGTACTATCTCCTGTAATGCCCATAAAGACTCCAAAATTTGAGGATGTGGCGAAGATGTCGCCTCTTGAGGTATACAAAAGCGATATACTTACAATACCTCCTAATCTTTGCGGTTTTCCACACATCTCATTTCCATATACATACTCTAATGGGATGCCTCTTGGTGCACAGCTAGTAACTGAACACTGGAATGATTATGCCTTAATCGAGTTTGTAAAGGACTGGGAGTTATCCTTCAAATACAACTTCAAGTATAATATAGGTGCATTATAGGTTTTATTATGAAAATAGGTTTAGAGGTACATGTCAGTCTTCCTACAAAGACAAAACTTTTCTGCAGGTGCAAAACCTACGTTGCAGAGCCAAATACCGCAATATGTCCAATATGTACCGGAATGCCAGGCTCTAAACCTATGCTTAACAAGGCCGCCATTTCACAAGCTATGGGAATAGCAAAGGCATTAAACTGCAAGATAAATAGCAGCATTTCATTTGTAAGGAAAATATACTTCTATCCAGATCTGCCAAAGTCATATCAAGTGACACAAAAAGAGCTAGCCATAGGGAGCGATGGTTTTGTAAGCATACAAAATAAAAAAATACATATAAGACGTGTGCAGCTTGAGGAGGATCCTGCAAAGATACTTCGTGAAGATAATTATACTCTAATAGATTATAATAGGTCTGGTCAGCCATTAGTTGAGATAGTCACCGAGCCAGATATATCCTCTGAAGAAGAGCTTAAGATCTTCATGAATGAGCTAAGGAGCATTCTTTATTATTTGGATGTTGACATAAATCAGGAAATGAAGGCAGATCTTAACATCTCTCTTTTAGATAATCGCGTAGAGATAAAGAACATAACAGGGATAAAGAACCTAATAGATGCGTTGGAGTATGAATCAAAGAGGCAGCAAAAGCTAATAGACTTAAATCAAACTATAGAGAAAGAAACACGTTCTTATTCAGAGGCTAAACTTGCTACAATCTCATCAAGAGAAAAGGAGACCGATGAAGAATACGGCTTTATTTTTGATCCTGATCTTAACATATACAATACTACAAATATTAATATCAAAGAACCGGTCTATGCCTCTGCAATAGCTGCAGAGTACTCCAAAAAATATAACGTAAAGGAATCGCAGATTCTTGAAGCAATACAGTTTAACAAAGACTCCCTTATAATAATACAAAATTTTTCAGGAAAGTACCAATTAAAAGATATTCTAAATACTCTTTCATTAGTGCAAAGATATGGGACAAAAACTCCATCTTTTCAAACCGTTGAAAAAGTATTGGGCATTATAAAAACTGGAAATTATCCAACCCAAAGCGATATACGTTCTATCGAAGCTGGAAAGGAAATTGATATAAATCCTAACGCAGTAAATACTGAAGATATAGATAAAGAGATACGTATGTTACTCAATGAAAATAAGCATTTAATAAAAGAGTACGAATCAAATAAAAAGGTACTAAACTTTATAATAGGTGCCGTAGTGAAAAAATATAAGGTTAATCCAAGGATAATATCAGAACGTCTTGAGGCGTTGCTTACGGAGTATCTGGTGTGATGATGGAGGTAAATTGCGGTTCTCTTAGCGAAAAGGATGTTGGCAAGAACATATCAATTTATGGCTGGTGCAGATACATACGTGATCACGGCGGCAAACTTTTTATAGATCTTGCAGATAGGTACGGAACGCTGCAGCTTGTTTTTGAAGGGCAGTTGTTAAAGGAAGCTGAGAGCATCTCAAAGGAGTATGTTGTTTTTGTCTCAGGAACAATAAAATTAAGAGAGCAAGATACTATAGACAAGGAAAATCCTTCTGGTAAAATAGAGCTGTTTGTTAATAAATTAGAAATAATAAGCAGCTCGAAGGTGCCTCCATTTGAGCTGATAGACGAGAAGAAAAAGTTTCTTGCAAATGAAGAGCTGCGTTTAAAATATAGATATCTTGATCTAAGAAGAAAGGAAATGATTCAAAGAATAGAGTTCAAAGACAAGCTCACAAAATCAATAAGGAAGTTTTTCTGGGAAAAGGAGTTTCTTGAACTTGAAACCCCGACATTGATAAAGGATACTTATGAAACAGGATCAAGGACATTTTTAGTTCCTTCAAGGACAAATCAAGATAAGTTTTATGCTCTTCCTCAATCACCACAAACATATAAACAGTTGTGCATGATTGCAGGTCTTGATAAATACTTCCAAGTGGCAAGATGCTATAGAGATGAGGATCCAAGAGAAGATAGACAGCCGGAGTTTACACAAATAGATATAGAAATATCATTCAAAGATGAAAAATACATTCAATCTTTAATAGAGCAGTTAATGCAAAGGATCTTCAAAGAGATTCTAAAGAAAGATATAACACAGAGTTTCAAGCATATGTTATACAAGGATGCCATAAAGAATTATGGTTCTGACAAACCAGATCTTCGTTTTGAGTCTAAAATACTTGATATAACACAAGAAGCTAAAGAAAGCAATTATAATATGCTTAAAAGAATAACTGGGTCAGGCGGATTTGTAAAGGCAATATCATTTCCAGCAACCTTTGGAGCTGAGTCCTCAAAACTTGATAAAAACTACATGTTGAAGTTAATAGATATTGCAAAGGAGCTTGGTCTTGGCGGCATGACATGGCTTTTTGTGAGCAACAAAAAATTATGTTCAGAACCTTCAAGCATAGTAAACTCCTTTGGTGAAGATGCTTCAAACAAGATACTATCAAAATTTGCGGCAAAGGAAGGCGATGTCATACTTGTTTTTGCAGATGTATCTGAAAAACTTCTTTTAAATGCCATGGGCAAGATAAGAAAGATTGTAGGGGACAAGATAGGAAAGTACTCTGAAGAGTACTCTTTTCTGTGGATAGATGAGTTCCCTATGTTTGAAAAGGATGAGGTGACCGGAAAACTTAAACCTGCACACAATCCATTCTCTGCTCCAAAAGAGGATACAGTGAAGTACATGGAAAAAGAGCCTGAAAAGGTTGTAGCAAGACAGTTTGATTTAGTATTAAATGGCGTAGAGATAGCAAGCGGTTCAATACGTATCCGTGATCCACAATCACAGCGTAAAAGCTTAAGTATGATGGGCATGAGTGATAATACAATAAACGAGACCTTCGGTTTTCTTTTAGAGGCATTGAGTTACGGTACGCCGATACATGGAGGTATGGCACTGGGCTTTGATAGGCTTGTAGCAATACTTTCAAACTCAGAAAATATACGTGAATTCATATTATTCCCTAAGAACAAAAAGTACGAATCACCACTTGATGGCTCTCCAACAGCTATAAATAAAAAGCGTTTAAAAGATGATTTTGGCATAAGCATTGACAGATAATTATAAATATGATTTTATTTAATAAAATATTCTGAACTTTAAAACCCTTACCCCCAAAGTGTGTAACAATGAGCTCAAAAAACCAAGAGTTACAGATATTTTCACTACTCCTAATCTTAATTACATTGACTTTAATGTCAATGTCATATAAAAAATTTAAAAGATGAAAATATGGAAGTAAAACCAAATAAAATAGCCATAATGTGTATGGACGCTAGGATGAATAGTATAGCCGATTCAATGAATGATGGAAGAACTATATTCGTTAGGACGGCAGCGGCAAATCCTCCTGGTGTAATCAATACGTTGAATTATTTAATGGAGAAAAATAGCATTTCATCTATTTTTTACATGCCGCACAACGATTGCGGTGCCTGTAAATTTACACATGCTATAATGTCAAAAGGAGAAGGCTCTACACAGGAGATAGAAAAAGGTCTTATATCGACAATAAGGTCTTACTCGAAGAATAATTACTCGAATATATGCAGCTCTCCAGATGATTTGAGTATTAAGCTTCAAGAGCTTGGCACTAACTTCATACAACATCATTATCCTGGAATAGCATTGAGCTCAAGGATGGCAGATACAAGTTATCCAGTAACAGGAGAAAAAAGGATGGTACTTTCAAGGCCTTCAAGCATGAAGTATTCTGAGATGTTCACTCAACTTGATCTTCCTTATGGCTCTACTTATGTCTCCCAACATACAAACTTAATCGAAGCGCTTTGCGATATTCAATTATCATCATCAGCACTGCACATAACCAACTTCACAGTAGCGGTAATAGATGATTTTGAAAGGAGAAAGATAGAAGATGAGGTAGATGTGATAAAGGATGCTCTAAAACATATACCACAAATAGAGATATCTATAGCTGAGGTAAACACCATAGCTGAAAAAGAAAAGATACATTAAGTTTTTTAAAAAATACGTATTGTTTTCCGAGGGTAGGAATGCACAGTGCGCATTCCAAAGAGAAAAGATTTTGGGATTTGGGTGGGATAAAAATAAGTTCTCAAAAAATCCCTCAGAAAACTATTACATTTATAAACTATTATATAAATAGCTTTCTATTTTTTGCTTTTATTCAAGTTTTATTTTATGCAATATTAAAATTTAAGTTTTAACTATTAAGTTTTCCCTAATTTTCCAAGCAGTGACCCTAATCCCTGTCCTATTAATACTCTTGAGGCATCTGTGGCAGTTATCTCTAATTTATCATCTATTTTTTTGACAGATACAAACTCTAATTTTATATAAGCTCCAGGATGCATATCTGCAGAGTAACTGCTAGAAGATCTCCAAAGAGTTACATGCGCTTCATTTTTTCCATCAGTTATACTGCACTCTGAAACTCCACTCTGCTTACCATCAAGATCCTTGAAGTACCTTGTCGGGCTTACAGAAAGGATCCTTCCGATTATATCTATGTTTCTTTCATTCTCTGAGAGCTCTGAAAAATTAGATTTAAAGTTATATGATGGTATAATCCTGCTTACATAAGTGCCCAAAGTACTAGACAACTCTATGTCACCAGATACCTTTCTTACCTTAAGGCTGCTTATAGAAACGCTGTCCCCTCTTTGTATTAGCATAGAGTCTATAAAATTACAATTTTTATCCCATAATGATATTGAGGCTGTGCTGCCTTCAGCTCCAAGGACCACCACTCGTTTTACCCTTGGCGTTCCATTAATTTCCATTCTTATTTTATTAAATACTCTATATACTTTATCCTCAATGTTAACTATATCTCCATCTACTACCTCATGTTTTAAGAGCAACTCAACTGTAAGCTTCTGATAACTTTTTGCACTTTCCTTGGTGCTCTTTATCTTAGATGCCATTGCCTTATCGATAAGCCCTCCATTCTGATCAATAATCTTACTTATGTCATCTTCGTATGAGTTGGATTCCGTATTATCACCAGCATTTATATACTTTTTTAACAAGAATTATATATTGAACGGTTATATAATGTTTCCTTTACTGTTTTTTATAATACTGATACCCTTTCTTTCAATACCCATACTTCTTGTAATACCTGCATATCTAATAAAAAAAGTACAGTCTATAACCGCAATACTGGTGCTTTTGCTATCCTTTCTCTTGCTTTACGGTTCATTAACCTCACAATCTTATCTTACGGCTCCAATATCTATTAATTATCTTGGTTTTAATTTAGGTTTTTCTCTCACGCAAAATACCTTGATACTTGAAATAATGGCCGCCATTGTCTTTGCAGCTTCATCTATAGGCATCGATTACTTTATAAAAGATAATAAGCGCACATATGCTATACTATTCGCATTGATAGAGGGATCATCAATAGCTTTATTCCTCTCATCAAACTTACTTTTTCTTTATGTTTTCTGGGAGATAGCCGAGTTCTCAATGTTTTTTATTATTTACTTATATGGTGCATCGAACAGGAGGTACGCAGCTATAAAGTTCATACTATACTCTATAATCTCTAGTCTTTTGCTTCTTGTAGCTATTCTTTTTATCTATATAAACATAACTCCAAATACCTTTTCAATATCTCAGATAATAGCTACGGCTTCGACAATACCTGGCTCGACACAACTTATAATACTAATATTGCTTCTAGTTTCATTTATGATAAAGATACCAATCTTTCCATTTCATAGCTGGCTTCCAGATGCGCATACACAAGCTCCAACCCAAGGCAGTATGATATTGGCAGGGGTTTTGCTTAAGTTTGGTGGGTACGGGCTTATACTAACCAGCTTTATGCTTCCTATATTCAAAAATTACGAGATATATCTAGCTGCAATTTTTTCATTATCTGCATTATACTCGGTTTTTGTTGCTATGCGCCAATCAAACCTTAAGCGAACTATAGCTTACAGCAGTATAACCGATATGGCAATTGTCTCTATAGGAATAGCCTCCGGAAGCATCATTGGAATCAACGGCGCCCTTTATGGCATGTTGGCTCATGCGATAGCCATATCTATGCTTTTCCTTGTGGCAGGAACATTAAAGGAGCTTTATGGAACTTTAGATATATCAGCATTAAAAGGCGTAATAAAGAACTTTAACTCCCTAGCCTATCTTTTTATAGCCGCTACATTTGCTACTGTTGGTATACCTCTTACGATAGGATTCATAGCTGATCTTCTTATATTTACTGCTGCATTCACTACCTTTGGTGTCATAGCATTAATTCCATTATTGAGCGTAATACTTTTGGGCGCATTGCTTTTCTGGATAATAGAGCGCGTGTTTCTTTCTGGAAGGTCAGTTCAAACTGGATATTTAGTAAACAGTGTATTATACTCGGAGATATTTCTTCTTGCTCTTACTCTTATTTTTGGCATAATGCCTTCATTACTAATTCATTAATAACTTCTAATTCAGAGAAGAAAAAAAAGTAAATATAACTATCACATTATCATATTACAAACTAAAAAGATATGTTGATGCGCTATTTATCATGTTAAGGATTGGTTGTGGAAATATTCCAAACAAAACTGTCACAGCTAAACATATGACAACTACCAAAAGTGTATACCTATCTAGATTAACATGCTTTTTCAAGGAGTCCTTTGAGTAGATGGATATTATTATCTTCAAATAATAATAAAGCGATATCATGCTATTTAATACTCCAAGCACAGCTAAAATCGCAAGACCCGCAGATATTGCTCCCAAGAATATAAGTACTTTACCTACAAAGCCAGTAGTTAGTGGTAGACCTACAAGAGAGAGCACAAAAAGGACCATAGCAAATGCCATGAAAGGATTTTTGTTTTTAAGTCCTGCAATGCTATCTATTGTTGTCATGTTTTTTCTTTCAAGTGTTGCAATTATAGCCAGCAGGCCTATAAATATGAATACATGTGCAAAGATTTGGAACAAAGCGCCGCTCATTCCATAAACACTTGCAGTGGCTATGCCTATCAATATATACCCTGCTTGGGCTATTGATGAGTAAGCCATAAGCCTCTTAAGGTTTTTTTGCATCAATGCACCTATATTTCCATAAAACATTGTGAAAACTGATAAAATGGCTATTACCATGAAGGCAGAGTGGTAAGCTATAAAAATAAGTATAAGTACCTGAATAAGTGCGGCAAATCCTACCTTTTTATTTACTCCTCCTAAAAGCGCAGTTATGTATCCTGGAGAGCCTTCATATATATCTGGAACAAGAACGTTGAATGGAAAAATTGAGGCTTCAAATCCAAGCGAAACTACAAAAAGTACTAATGCTACTAGCATAATATTCGAGTACTGAGACTTTATAAGCGATAAAGTGCCTATTCCTCCATAAGTTATTGCCATGGCAAATGAGAATATAGCTATTGATATGGCGGCCAATATAAAAAGTTTTGTTGCGGCTTCAAGACTTTTTTTAGATAAAAGAATTGAAAATACCGTAGGTATACTCATTAGCTCAAGTCCTATAAATATTCCAGTCAATGAATTTGATAGAGCAACAAGATACATTCCAATAAGGGAAAAGCTCAGGAGCATTGAGAGCTCCCTGTAATCATCTGCAAAGGAAAAGTAAAGAAGATTTATCAAGGCTATTCCAATAGTGAACAAGAGCAGAAAGAACTCTGAGAATGGATTGAATGAAAATAATCCTAAAATAGACGAATAAGAATTATTATAATAAGCATAAAGTATTATTACTCCTATAAAGAATAGAAGCGCAATATTGAATACTAACTGCACCTTTTTAGTAGAAAAAATGTTAAGTAGAAGATCTCCAAATATTAACGCTGCGCATAAAACTCCAAAAACATAAAATATAAACATTCAAATCACATTAATCATATAAACAAACACGAAAAGCAGTATAACTCCTACCGAAAGAATTAAAGCATAACTATTCACGCTGCCTACCGAGATTTTACGTATCTCCTTTCCAATATCTATAAACATATATCCTACTCCATCTAGAAATTTTGAAAGCCCTTCATCAAAAATATAAAAACCTTCTGCAAATCCATAAATTGCTTTGACAAAATAGAGATATACCTCATTTGTTAGAATACCGTTATTAATAAGTTTTATCAGATATATCGATCTTATTCTAAGTGATTTTTTATATATAACATAAGAGATTAACAATCCTACTATGGCAAGAACGCTCTCGATTAAAATATTCGTATAGTTGAGCGATGTTACGCTTAATGCTTGCAAAGAGCTAAAACCGAATATGCCGAAGTAGAAAAATATAAGTGAGGCTATCAATGTCAAAGCGGCGCTTATTACCATGCTTATCACTATGCTTTTTGGCATTGATAGGTACTTTACGGTTACTGCGGCCGGACTCTTCTTTTCATTTAAGAATAGCCATCTAAATGCATAAATACTTGTAAGGACACCAAAAATATTTAATGCTAAATAGATAAGAATGTTGCTTGAAAACGAAGAGCTCAATCCCATGCTTGCAAAAAAACCGTCAAATGGTATAAATCCTGCTAAAGATAACACTCCAAATAATGTAGTTATGTAGATAACTTTATTTGTTTTTAATCCTGAGGTTTCATCCAAACTTGTTTTTTCTGTAGCCTCCATAACTGCTCCAGAGCTAAAAAACAACAAAACCTTGTAGAAACTCTGGGCAAAGAAGAAGTAAACTCCTGCTGCAACTGCGCCGCCGCTAATCGCAAGGACCATAAGGCCAAGTTCTTGTATTGTAGAGTAAGCTATTACTTTTTTAATATGTTTCTCTTTTAATGCATTCAGTGTGGCTAAAATTATCGTTATCAATGCAAAGTAAAATATCATAGTATTGAGGTTAGTTTGTATGAATATTGGAGATAATATTAAAAGTGCAAATACGCCTGCTTTCACCATGGTGCTCGAATGAAGAAATGCAGATACTGGTGTAGGGCCCTCCATAGCGTCTGGAAGCCATTCGCTGAATGGAAACTGTGCAGATTTAGTAAATATGGCAATAGATAACAAAATAGCTACAAGTAGCTCTGCGTTTGGCGCGTTTTGTAATGATACGAAGACTGATGTAAAATTAAGTGATCCTGATATGGCAAGCGTTATTGCCATTGCAGCAAGTATGCAGATATCTCCTATGAAAACAGTAGTAATTGCTTTTCTTGCTGCGGTATTTGCTACCTCATTGTTATACCAAAACCCTATTAGTAAATAACTAGTTAAGCTAAGAAACTCCCAAGCTATGAACATTGTTATAAAACTGTAGCTCATTGCAAAAAGCAGCATTGCAGCTTCAAATGCAACTATCTCGATATAAAACCTTCGTTGTTCACTTCTTATGCTCATATATCCAAATGAATAAAAAATTACCAAAGGTGCTATTATTGAAACTATTCCTAATAAAAGAAGATTTAAAGCCGCAATGTTTGTGGCTATCTGTATGGTGTATCCTCCTAAACTTAATAATGTAATAAAGTAGCTGCCATTGCTTACAAACACCAGCAACACAAGGCTTACTACACTTCCTATTGCTGCTATATACTTTACAAATTCTTTTCTTATAAAACTCATTAATATTATAGAGAGAAACAACGGCAATAATAAAAGTAACGCCTGCATTTTACCACTTGAATTTTGTAAGAATGCTTATATCAAAATCAAAGCCACGCGCTTTCATATAAACATATATCGCTATAAGCGAGATTATCTCCACTGCAGCTACCGACCAAATAGAAAATATTCCTAAGAATGCCCAAGGTCCAGGTACTGGGCTATAAGCATAAAAACCAACAAAAGCTATGGTGCTGGCCATGAAAATTAGTTCAACAGCAAGCATTATTGTTATAAAGTTTTTTTCAATTATTATAGCTGCAATCCCTATACTAACCATAGCTGCGCAAACACCTATTATATACAATAATGGTATCATGAAATCAATGTTACAAATTTTCTTATGACTATAACACTACCTATAGCGGCAAGGAACAGCATTATAATTGCTGCTGCTATTATCGGATAATACTCTTCAAACGCAGTAGCAAAGTACACACTCATTCCAGGAGCTGTATTAGAGGTGTTAAAGTTTATAACTGTAAATAGCAAAGAAAAACTCATAGATATTATAATTGCAGCAACTCCTATTTTTATAAAATCAATTTTATTTATTTTTCTATATTCTGAAGACACCGCAACTATTAGGTATGTGGACATTCCTCCTACAAAAACAAAAAGCTGCAGTAAGGCAATAAACTGCTGATTTAAAATGAAAAATATCAATGAACTCGCAACAAATGAAATACTTAACGCAATAACTGCGCGCATTATGCTTTTTTGGTAGAATATAGCTATGCCTGAGATTATCATAATCGCAGAAACAATACTAAAAAACTCAAAGCTATACATATACTCTACTCAAGCTCCTCTGGTCTTTTTATAAACGTTCTTTTATCATATGCCTCAAGAACCTCATAATTTTTTGTAAGAGTGAGGCACTTTGGCGGACATACCTCTGCACACAAAGCACAAAACAGGCATCTCTCTATTCCTATTTCAGGCATTACTTTGTTTCCTTTCTCAGTAATTATTCCAACCATTGTAATTGTGCTGTTCGGACAGATTTTTGCGCATGCAGAACAGCTAATACAGGTTTCAATATCAAGCTTAAACATTGATCTATAACTATCGGGCAAAGACTCTCTTTCTTCAGGAAACTGCGTGGTGAATCTTTTCCTTCCAAGAACCTTTATTGTTTCTATAATTGGTTTTATCAATTAAATCATCTTATATAATTACAATTATTAATGTTAATAAAAGGTTTATTAATGATAGTGGAAGAAGATACATCCATCCTATCTTCAATATCTTGTCTATTCTCATCCTTACTACGGTAACCCTTACTATAATAATAAATATAGAGATTATAAACGCTTTTATTATCAACCAAAATATTCCTGGAAGAATCGGACCGCTCCACCCTGCAAAGAAAAGTATTGCGATTATAAGAGATCCCATGAACATTCTTGTATAATCAAGCATCAGCGCAAGAGCATAGTACGGTGCACTAATATCGGTTAGCCATCCTGCTATTAATTCAGAATCTGCCTCTCTTAAATCGAAAGGCGGCCTTTCTAGTTCTGCTAGCATAGCTATGAAGAATATTACCAGTCCTATTGGCATAAGAATCGCATAAGGCAAGGTGCTTTGCATTCTTATTATGCTATTTAAGTTGTAAGAACCTGCTGCAAATCCCACAGTAGCAACGACTATTATCATCGGAATTTCATAACTTATCAACATGAGCACCGATCTCTGAGCTCCAAGCTCTGCAAACTTTCCGCCACTTGAGTATCCTGCAACAAAAAGCAGCAAAGGAGTAAAGCCAAGAAACACAAAAATAATCAAAAGCCCTAATCCCAGGTTACTTGCCTGTAAGTAAGGAGAAAACGGTATTAAAAATATAATAAAAACGGTTATGCTAACTAGTAATATTGGCGCTACATTAAGTAAAAATCTATCGGCATTTCCAGGCACCATCTTTTCTTTAGAAAGAAGCTTTATAAAATCGGCAAGATTTTGGAATATTCCATACTTTCCAACGTATGTGGGTCCATGTCTATACTGCGTCTTTGCAATCATTTTTCTTTCAATCCAGCCGAAGACGTATGCGAAGACAGACATTAGTATTGAAATTATTATTGCATATATTATTACAAAAAGTATACTTACAAGTAGATTTGGAGAGTTTAGTCCTGAATAAAAGTATCCTGTTAAGTTATCTATCAACATCTGCCATCACCATATCTAGCGTTGCAAAGATTGAAAACAAATCTGCCAGTCTATGTCCTTTTGCAATATGATTCAAAGCTGCGAGATTTATGAATGTAGGTGATCTTATGGAAAGCCTGTATGGCTTTTGATCATCAGATACCATATACATCATGGCCTCGCCTCTGGGCGCCTCTCTGTTTACCATCACTACCTTATTTACCGGTTTAGGCGAAACCAACTTAACTGGCATGCCTACTATATTTCCATGCGCACTTTGCAATTTATAAAAAGAATCACGTATTATTCTAATACTTTCCTCTATTTCCATTATTCTTACTCTGTATCTTGATAAGTTATCTCCGTCGCTTAATATCTTGGGGTGGAAGTTTAAGGTTTCATAATTGTAATAAGGATTGTTTTTCCTAACATCATACTTGACTCCAGAAGCCCTTAAAACATGTCCAGTGACTCCGAGATTTATTGCATCATCTATATTCAGAACCCCTACGCCCTTCATTCTTTGTATGAATATCGGATTTTTCTCTATAAAATTTTCATACTCCTTCATCCTTTTTTCTAAGTACTCGAGAGTTTTTATTGTGTTCTCTTCAAAGTCTTTTGGAAACTCCCTTGTTATTCCTCCCAATCGCATATTTACATAGAACATTCTTTGTCCTGTTGCTTCTTCTAAAAGTCTAAGGATTATGTCTCTGTCTCTAAAGCCCCACATAAAGCCTGTAAACGATTGTCCAAGATCATTAGTTACGCTTCCTATCCAAAATAAATGGCTAGCTATCCTTTGTAATTCAAGAAGTATCATCCTAGCGTATCCTGCCTTTTCGCTTACGTCAATACCTAGCGCCTTTTCAACTGTCGCTACATAAAGCTCATCCATTGCCATAGGTGCTACATAATCTATTTTTTCCATATATGGCGGGCTTTGCATATACATCCTTGTCTCAACTAGTTTTTCCACTCCTCTGTGAAGATAGCCTATATGCGGTTCTACATTCACTATCGTATCTCCATCAAGATCCACTACAAGCCTTGCAACACCATGTGTGCTTGGATGAACAGGTCCTATATTTATTCTAGTCAACGCCATGATTATTCCTTGTCATATGGTTTATTCCAGCTAAAGCTTTTTCTTAATGGGAAGCCTTTTCCATCCCATTTCTCCAAAAGCAATCTTTTTGCCTTTCTTCCCTTAATTTTTACTCCAAACATCTCCTGCAGTTCGCGCTCATACCAGTCAGCCCCTAGATAAAACTTCATTATACTTTCTATCCACGCATCACTAGGGTCTATCTCAACCTCAAGCGTCTCATCCTTGTTTTGTTCAAGAGATCTAAATATGTAAACGACATTTATTTTTTTAATATAATCTACTGCGGTTATTTTGACTAAGTAATCAAAACCATTCTGTTTCATCTTTTCAACAGTAGATAAAAGTTCTGCTCTTTCAATATTCAATTTCTCCACCTATTTTTTTCTGCAGTTTAATTAATGCAGAGAAAAGATTCTCAGGTCTTGGAGGGCATCCTGCAACATAAACATCAACCGGGAGTACCTGGTCTATGCCCTTGACTATGTTGTAGCTTTCCCACCATGGACCACCACATGTTGCGCATTCTCCGAATGCTATTACATATCTGGGGCGTGACATCTGTTCATATAATCTTTTTATCTCTGGGATCATAGATTTAGTGACCCATCCTGCAACCAACATGACATCAGCTTGTCTTGGAGTTGCTCTGAAAAGAAGAAAACCTTTCCTTTCGGCGTCTATCCTAGAAGAGCCGAAGTCCATCAATTCCATGGCGCAGCAGGCAAGACCGAATTGCAATGGCCACAATGAATTAATCCTTGACCACTCAATCATTCCTTTTGACATGACTTTGGCTAAATCAGAAAGCTTTCCAAAAGCTACATTGGGCTTTATTTTTCTGCCGCTTAGCGAGTTTGCAACTAATGCATCCATCTCTTTTCTAGCATTTTCTTTTATTACTTCTTCACTCATAATACTCACCTACTCTCCAAAAGCGTTTAAGAGCCAAAATAATTACAAACGCCTCAAATACCATGCATAAAATAATTATTCCTATAAAATACAAATTATCTATTAACTGTACGCTTCTTGCTACATATGCCCAGGCAAGTATTAGTGCGGCGACTACCTCAAAGGCAAGAAAACCTGTGAAGTAATGAAAATACTCGGCCATTATAGACACATGGGATCCAATACTTTCCTCTCCGCTTTCAAAATTTAATTCCGATACCTTATTTTGTTGTTTTTTAATACTCAATAGCATCGATGTCATTACTAACGACATAGGTACAAATATTGAAAAAGCAATAAATATTATTATAGTTATATACTCTGAAAGCATGAATATAACTGGAAGAATAACTTAATATTGTTATCTTTTTAAGGTATTGAAAACTTTACTCAATGCGTATTGTCTGTGTATTTATATTTTTTTACTTTTCTTTTACTTTAAATACTTATATATAAGCGTTCATGTTTGCATCTGCAATCTTTTAACGCCATGTTTTCTCTGCCATATTATGTGCACATGCGGTCACAATTTTTCTATGAAGCCATTGAAATACTCAGTATTAAATATTTTCTTTTTTAATATGTTTATGATAACGTGGAACTTTCAAATTTAGCCAAGAATATTATTAAGCATGGCTCTGTAAAACTACGAATTCTTAGGAGTGGTATGTATCAGCAGATAACTTTTGATGTGAAGGAGGTAAAATCTGGAAATGTTCAATACAAAGAACTTTTTACAACTAGGATGATAGATGTATCAGAGTTAACACGTGTTGCTAATGAGGTAGGCTTGCCGGTAGCGGCTCAAAATGCGGTTGCATTTCCTGAAGGAACTACTGTGCAGGATTTTATTAACTCTTTATCCTCAATGCCTACCTGAAACGCATGAACTGCATACAACTTTTCCTCCTGCGTCTTTTTCGCAGAAAGGCTTTCCACACAGGCTACATACCTTTTCTGCTATTTTCCCACAAATATGGCAAAGTTGTACTTTCATAAAATCATTTTCCAAAAATTATCGGCTCATCGAGCAACTCCTTTGCTCTTTCCATAGACAAAGGTTTCATTCCTTTAGATTTTGAGTATCTTACTTGGTATCTAATATACGTCTCATTTACATTAGTGTCAGGATTTATTTCTTTACACTTATCTATGTATTTATTTATTATCTTAACTGAAGTTTCTTCATCAAGTCCTAGTATGTTGGTAAGATAAGGTGCAAGAATAAGATTAACCGTTCTATGTCTTACATCTGCTATTGGATGTGAAAGAAGTTTGTCTATCCATTCATACTGTTTTATATTTGATGATTTAAACTTCACTTCAGTTATTGGGATCTTTATTTTTTTAGAGTTCTGTATTATCTCTTCCGGAAGCTCGCTTTTAGGTATTGGTAAATTCTTCAAAATCTCCTTCTCTATTCTACTGCCTAAAAATTTGGATATTTTTTCTTTAGATAAATAAACATAGCCTAAATCGATATTTTGTTTAGTCAATAAAAATTCCTGATCTTTAGGTTTATTTAAAAGGAATTTTGTAAAATAAATCTTGAACTCATCTCCTACTTTTTTAATCTCATTTCCAATCTCACCTGAAATTAAAAATATGCTTTCTTCACTATCATTTATAAGTGCGCTAACAGATCTTTTTGATTCGTATTTAGCAAAATTCTTTATAACTGTTGTATCCTTTAATGCGCTTGCAAGCATTCTTGCATAAACATAACTAGAAATATGGATGATTTTTATATTGTCTGCTAAGCTTTGGTCTATTTCTGTTTTTTCATTATTTAGTGCTTTTTGAAGTCTAACTATGCCATATCCTATCATTTTTTGGTCTATTTCCTGCCTAGTATTTTTAATTATCTCTCTTGCTTCATTTGAAAATGGGTATTTATAAGCCAAATCTATTGTTTTTTTGTCAAAACCTTCTACTCCATCCATAATATTATTTGAAGCTTTAAAGTAAAATATCTTTCTATGCAAAAATTGTTTGTTGATTTATGCTCAATAAAGTCATTGAAGATTAAGAAGGCTAAAATATCTTTCTGTCCTTTATTATACTATAGGTGTTTTATTGGCAGTAAATGATCAAGTGAAGGAAACAAAACAGGATTGGGATGATCTTACAGATAGTTTCATTGAAGGAATAGACAAAACTATGCTTAAAGACTCAAGCTTTAAACTGCGTAATTTGCTCTTAAATCCAACTACTTATGCATCGAAACCTTCAGCTAATGAATCGTTAAAAAAAGCAAAAGAAGCTGTAGAAGAGTATTTTTCTTCTGTATTTCTTGCATTTAGTTCAGATAAAGAAAAGCTTGACAAAGAACTTGAAGGTTCCAGTGTAAATTTTGCTAAAATATCAAGTATTATAAGCGAAAAAGCAACACTGCTTGATATACCTTTTATAAAACCATACTCTTTAGAGGTCACCGAAAACAACAGGGAGAGTATAATAATAGAAAAATATGATCCTTCTATAGAGCTTCTTATAGGCAAATTGCTTTCAAAATCCAAGTACGTCGGAGATATCTCTGGCAAGTATCATGATCATACACTTGGCTCATGGATTTTTTCTTCAGATAGAGCGTATATACTTACTATAAAACCTCCTGAAAGTATAATATTAGATATAGAAAACTCAAAGGACATTATACTTTTTAGGCTTGAAGGATTTTCTAATCAGCTTGAACTGTTAAAAACCTCAAAATGAGATTGGTAACATAATGCCAAAAATATATGTAATAACTGGTGTTCCTGGTACTGGGAAAACGACTCTTGCAATGTCTCTCTCAAAAAAATTGAAGAATAGCATAGTTATAAGCGCAAATAATATTGCAAAAGAGAAAGGCCTTCTTATAAAAAAAGACATAGATGGGGCTTTCCCTGTAAATATAAAAAAATTAAATAACTATATTTTGGCAGTTCTTAATAAAAATAATATAAAAAATAAAAAATACATTATTCTAGAAGGGCATTTATTATGCGAAATGAAATTAAAAGGTGCTACTGCCATAGTCCTGCGTTCACATATAAAACAACTTGAATTACGACTTAATGCACGTAAATATCCTTTAAAGAAGATCTCAGAAAATATACTTTCTGAAGCTACTGATTATTGTGGTATAGAGGCACTTAAAAATTATACTAATGTATATGAATTACTCGGGAATAAAAAACAAGTATTAAAACAAGCTTTAAAGATAATAAGCGGAGATGCTACAATTCCGAAAGAATTTGATTTATTAAATGAGCTTAATCAAATTAATTATAATAAATATTTATGTTAAAAAATCATTTGAAATTTGGTGATAAAATGAAGGCCATGGGTTTTTATGAAAATGGAACCTCAAAAGTAATAAAACAAATTACAATAGATACTCCAGTTCCTGCAGCAGACGAAGTACTGATAAAATTGAAGATGACATCTGTAAACACTCTTGATTTAATGGTAAGAAAAGGAGTTCCTGGAATGAACATTCCACTTCCGCATGTTCCAGGTATGGATGTTTATGGAATTATCGAAGCTGTGGGGAGTGATACAAAAAAATTTCATGAAGGTGAAAAGGTAATCTCCAATACCGTTTATGGTTGTGGCAGCTGCAAATATTGCATTTTGGGGCAGGAACAATTATGTACTTCTTGGAAATGCCTAGGTCTTCATATTAACGGCAGCTATGGTGAGTTTATTACTGTTCCAGAGAGAATAGTTTCAAAAGCATCTTCTAACTTTACAGATGAAGAACTTGCAGCTATGCCGCTTCACGCTTCTTTGGCTTGGCACAACATTAAATGCTTAGGCAATGCTAAGGAAGGAGAAACTATACTAGTTCTAGGTGCAACTGGCAATGCCGGACTTTTTGCAATAAAATTTTCAAAGGCATTAGGATTAAAAACTATAGCATTAACAAGAAGTGATGAAAAAATGCAAAAATTAAGAGCAATTGGTGCAGACTTTGTAATAAATCAGGGTAATGCTGCTGATATAACTAAAGAAGTTATGGAAATAACAAATGGAGTTGGAGCTGACATAATAATAAATTCAATGGGGAATAATCTTGGCGATACCGTGGAGATGGCCGCTTATAATGCAAGAATTATCTCGTTTGGAGTTCTTGCAGGAGCAACATCAAGTTTAAATGTTAGACGATTGTATCTGCGAAACATTTCCATATTTGGAACGCATAACGCAAGTAAGTCTGATTTGGATAATTCCATAGAATTTGCAAAAAGCAAAAACATAAAGCCTATAATATATAAATCATTTGACATAGATATGGCTGGAGAAGCACAAGATCTTCTCGAAAGCTCTAAGGCCTTTGGAAAGATAATACTCAAGCATTGGAGATGAGATAATGAAATTGGAAAAATACGAATACTTATACCTTGGATTGCCGCTTATATTATGGCCAATGTCATTTATAATTTTCAGTAATTATTTTGTATATGCCATGTCACTTTCAACTCTAATACTTGCTATTTTTACATTAGTTAAATATAAAAAAAATATAAAAGTTAAGAGCGGTAGCATTAAAAAAATACTTTTATTCGGGTCATTAGGCGCGGTAATTCTTTATCTTATATTTCTTGGAGGATATTATTTAACTATACTTACTGGCACAGTGATATATGTAAGAGAGATATACTCTTTGATATACTCTCAAGCACAAACAATATTTTTATTTATCTTACTGGCAGTTATAGGCATATGTGAAGAGATATACTGGAGAGGCGGGGTTCAAGGCTTAATTAGAAAAAAATCAAAGATATTTAATAAAGTTCCATGGCTTGGTTCATCAATTTTTTATGGTTTAATACATCTTTCTACGTTAAATCCAATACTGGTACTGGCTGCATTTTTTGTAGGTTTAGTTACTAGCTTAATAGCAGAAAAGTATGGTATAATAGGGTCAGCCATAGCACATGTGGCCTGGATAGAAGCAATAATAATTTTCCTTCCGGTATTAGTAATATAAGATTGTGTTTAAGATGAGCAGAAGAATAAATAAAATCTTTACAAAAGTATCTTCACATTACGATCTAATGAATCATCTTTTTAGCTTAGGTATAGACAAAAACTGGCGCGGTGAAACTGTAGCAAGGTCGATAGAAGCTCTTTCTAAAATTGATCATCCTACAATACTTGATCTGGCTACAGGTACTGGAGATCTTGCAATAATGCTTTCAAAAAAATTGGACAAACTAGGTAAAAAATACAAATTAATAGCCATGGATTTTAATAAGGAGATGCTTGATTTAGGAAAGAAAAAAGCAGTTTTAGCAGGATCTAATAAAATATCATTTGAAATCTCAGATGCTATGAAAACTGGTTATCCAAATAATTATTTTGATTTGGTGATATCTGGTTTTGCACTTAGAAATTTAGATGATCTGGAAGTTTTTTCCTTAGAATTAAAAAGGATACTCAAAAGAAATGGGAAATTTATTTTTGTTGACATGGCAGTTCCTGATGAAAGATCAAAAGCATTTTTCTTTAGAATATATTCATTCTTAATGCGCATAATAGGTTTTTTTGTAGATAGAAAAGCATATTCTTGGCTTGTTTTGAGTATACTCAAATTTAATAAAAAAAGACTAATAAAAATTTTAAGCAGTTCTGGTTTCAAGGAAATAAAATATATCGAACTTAAAATGGGAGTTGCATATATTGTTTCTGGAAGAAAATGACTAATCAATTTTTATCATATCTAAATACCTTTTAAAAATCTCAAATTTATTTTTATCAAGATATGAAATTCCAACCTTTATGTATCTTTTGTTCATTGCCATTGCCTCCTTAATGGCGTCTTTTTCATTCCTTCCGGACTTAATTATGCTTTTTACTACATTTGGTCTATTTGCATCCAAAATTGTTTGACTGTTATCTGATATTGCTAAATAGTCTTCAAGATCATCCTTTATCTGAAATGCTATTCCTAAATTCAATCCAAATAACTCAAGCTCTTTTGAAAAGTTGCTATTTTTATACTTTCCAGATATCGAAGTCGCAGTTGATATTAATGAAGCACTTTTAAGTTCTATTATTTTTAAGCACTCTTCTATTTCTGGTACCTTCTTTAATCTTTGATATCTAAAGTCCATCGCTTCTCCAGCTGACATCTTCATTGCTGTTTCTGCCATTATATCTATTAAGTTTTTACCATATCTTGATGCATTTTGTATTGATTTTGATATAAGAGCATCTCCAGAAAGCATTGCTACCTCAATTCCATATTTAACATGAGTTGCGTCAATGTCTCTTCTTTTATTATCATTGTCTATTATATCATCATGTATTAATGATGAAGTATGTAGCAGCTCTATTGAAACTGCTATGTCTATTACCTCATCAAGATCCATATCGCAATATGAAGCTCCTAAAAAAACAAGAAGCGGTCTAAGCATCTTTCCTGGTTTATTTAATAGATGCATTGAAGCATCAAAAAGTTCATTGTCAAAAAACTCTTTTGATTCTAATGTTGTCAATTTTTTAAATGTTTTGTCCATAGCAATTCTAATATCTTTGCTAAATTTATCATTATACTCATTTTTGTAACTCAATCAAACAACTCTTACAATTAAAAATGCAAAACTCAAAAGGAAGATATATAGAAATGCCATAATAGAATTTAAACCCATTATCTTTTCGTGGGTTTTAGGATCCTTATAATTTTCTATTCCTCTTCCTACTAAATACATTCCTGGTATTAGTGCAAATAGGATTAAAAATGTAATTGGCAGGAATCTTTCTACCATTCCATATCCTAGTAAAAGATATCCTATGGCTTGAAATACAAAGTATAAACCTGAATAATTTTTCTGACTAGACAGCATTATTACCATATTTCTTCTGCCATATTTCTTATCAGCTTTCCTATCTGGCAATTCATTTGCTATCATGGCCACACCTACTTGCAGTCCAGACGGTATACATACTAATAAAAAGACCCAAAGCGCATTTGTAAGTGCATCACTAGCCACAAGGTACACTCCTATCCCAATAACTGCAAAGCAAATTGTTACAAAAGGCTCTGAAAAAAATGGTACATGCGTAAAGTATTTTGCATAAAATATTACTGATACCCCTCCAAAAAATATTAATGCTAAAACTAAGTAAAACACTCCAATGTTTAAGAACTCCAATAAATAAAGCCCTAATACTCCTGAGATTAACAATGCTACTGTTGCTATAATCAGAATACCTTTTGTACTAACTTTTTTATCTACAACAAGGGAGCTTCCTCCGCTGAACTTTGTTTTGATTGTCTCTTTATCTATGCCTACTTTATAATCTACATAATCATCTATTAAATTTACTGCTATCTGTGCAATAACAATACCTATTATTGCTATCATTCCAAATGCCACTCCTGCAGTAAAATTAAGATATATAGCTGCTGAAAGGCCAACAAATGAGCAAAGAAGTCCGAACAATAAAGACGGTTCGAATATCTCTATTAAATAATCTTTTATCATAATAATCAATTAAAGTTATAACAACGAATCTTTTAATACTTATTTATTGTATATTTATAGCTTATAATGTTGTTTTAATGCACAAATACGAGTTATTGGTTTTAAATATACTGAAAAAACACAACAGCATCACATTCAGTGAGCTTGAAAAAAAATCTAACCTTGGTAAAGACGAATTACTATGGTCTATAGAAAATTTGTCCAATCTATCTCTTCTAGATTTGACATATAAAAAAAATAATTCTATTACTCTAAGTCAGGAAGGTATGTTATACTCAAAATCAATGCTTCCAGAAGATGAGATTATAAACTCTTTACAGTCTGGCAAAGAAATAAAAGCATCACAACTTTTGTTAGATAAAGAACGGATAGGAATGCAATGGTGTATAAAAAAAGGTTTAATACTAATAAAAAACGGCATGCTTTCTCTAACTAAAAAAGGCGAGGAGTATTCTGTTCCAAGTGCTGAATCTATCTTTCTTTCCACATTGCATAAAAAATCAAATTCTACCGAAAGCTTCTCATCAAAAGAACTTTCATATATAACTGAATTTTCTTCAAGAAAATTAATAGAAGTGAAAGAGAAAAATACCATAGATATTATAAAAATATCAAAAAAAGGAGCAGAAGCTATTATAGAAGAATCAGAAAATTCAGTAGACCAGATAGACAGAGAACTTATACTGTCAAAAAGTTGGGAATCTAAAAAGTTTAAAAAGTATGATGTTTCTATACCTGTGCAGCAGCAAATATTATCGATGAGGCATCCTCTCAGGTTGCTTTTAAACGATGTTAAAAACACCTTTTCAAGGCTTGGGTTTACCGAGATTTCAGGCCCTATAATAGAACCCTCATTTTGGGTTTTCGACTCTCTTTTTGTTCCACAAGATCATCCTGCAAGAGAGGCTCAAGATACATTCCATTTATCAAATCCTTCAAAACTTCAGATAAATGATAAAGAACATTTAAAATCAATAATGAAAAGCCACATAGATTCATGGAAAATAAAATGGAGCCAAGAAGAAGCGGAATCCGCAGTATTAAGGACACAAATGACTAGTGTATCAGTTCATTATATAAGGGAATTCATGAAAAAATATCTATCTGGAGAAGAGGTTGTGCTACCACAAAAATTATTTACTGTAGGAAGAGTTTTTAGAAACGAAAATATTGATTATAAGCATCTTACTGATTTTTACCAATGTGACGGTATAATGATAGGAAAAAATCTCACAATGGCTAACTTATTTGATACACTAACAAATTTTTACAAGAGTTTTGGAGTTAAAATAAGATTTAAGCCTGCGTACTTCCCTTTTGTAGAACCTGGAGCCGAGATATTTGCCCAAATAGGTGAAAATGGAAATTGGTTAGAAATTGGAGGTTCTGGAATAATAAGAAGAGAGGTAACTGGGATTAGTAGAAGGAAAATAAATGTTCTTGCATGGGGATTAAGTATAGAAAGAATGCTCCTAATCAACAACTATGGCATAAAAAGTATAGTTGAACCTTACAGCAGCGGCCTTAGTTGGTTAAGGACAAGAAAACTTAGATGATTATATGCCAAATATAACAATAAATAGGGAGTATCTTCTAAAATTAATAGGTAAAAAAATAGAAGAGAAAAACCTTGAAGAAATAATATATAAACTTGGTTTTGAGGTAGAACGTTCTGATCTTAATGAATTGACTGTAGAAATTACATCTAACAGACCAGATTTATTTTCTGCAGTGGGACTTGCCCGCGCCATAAGGAACTTTCAGCATATAAATAAAACCTTTAACTATTCATTGCATAAAAAAAATCTATCTTCTGAACTAACAATATCAGTAGATAAAACAGCAGAAAAGAGTGGTCTTTTTATATCCGGTTTTGTTATAAAAAATATTTCGTTGACAGATGTTTCTCTTGCGGATATCTTTAATTTTTCTGAAAAACTTTCAGATACTTTGGGAAGGATGAGAAAGAAGATGTCCATAGGTATTCATAATCTAGATGTTATAGACAAAGACATACTGTTTATATTATCAGAAGATGAAAAGTTTATTCCGTTGAGGGACAATTCTCAAAGACTATATAGTGATGTTGTAGATAATACTGAAAAGGGAAAACTCTACAGAACCGCACTGCCTAAATCTGGTTTATATCCTATTCTAAAGGACTCAAAAGGCACTCTTGCTTTAGTTCCAATAATAAACTCAGAAAGGACAAAGGTAACTCCATCAACTAAAAATCTATTCATAGAGGTTACCGGCACCTCATCTGATCTTGTAGAAAAGATAACCAACATTTTAGCTACTACATGTATTGATATAGGGGGAGATATCTTCGGAATAGATGTTAAGTACACCAAAAAAACCAAGAGATGTCCAGATTTTGATACAAATAATATCCTAATTCCACTTTTACAGATAGAGTTAGAGTTGGGAATAGAAATAGGATTTAATAATATAATCTCACTTGCAAATAAGGCAGGATATGAAGCTGCACTTTTAGGTAAAAAAATACGCTTTACAGTACCATCATATCGGGCAGATATAATAAATGAACAGGATATTATAGAGGATATCTGCATAGCATATGGCTATGATTATATCTCTCCTATCTCTGTGCCATCAATACTTCCAGGAGCTTTAAGCAAAAACCATGAACTATTCGAAAGCCTTTCATATGCTATGGTTGGTGCTGGATTCACAGAGAGTATGTCTACTTATCTTACAAATGAACAGAGGAACTTCTCAATGATGAATTTAGATATTCCACAAAAAATAGATTTTATAAAATTAAAAGATGCAAAATCATCAAACTTAAGTATGGCAAGAACATGGCTTATGCCATCCCTATTGAATGTAATTTCCATATCAAAACACGATAAAATGCCTCAGAAAGTCTTTGAACTTGATATGGTTTTTAAAATTTATGATAATAAACCTATTGAGTCATATCATCTAGCTGGAATATGCACTAACTCTGTATCAAATTTTAATGATATAAAAAGCATAGTTGAATCTGTACTTTCAGCTTCGGGATTCTCATTTAGTATAAAAGAGACTTCGCATAAAAGTTTTATAGATGGCAGATGTGCAGCTATAATAATCGATGGCATAGAATTAGGAATAATGGGCGAGCTACATCCTATTGTTCTTAGCAACTTTGGAATAGAGGAACCATCTATTGGATTTGAAATAGAGCTTTTATAACATTTACAGTTTTTTACCTAATAATATCTCTACATCATCTTCAAAAATTCCCATTGAAAAGGCAACTGTATTAAGAGTTTCCTCTTTTCCGTATTTTTTTATCGAGTTTTCTATAGCTATTTTTAGTATTGGTAGGTAGCTACCTATTATTTTTTTCTTATTTGTATGCAAGATTGGAGATAATCTTTCAGCTATGCTGTTTAAGTTTATCCTATCTCCTTTTGTACTGCTCATATACCTTATATTTGATGGAAAAGAGTACTGTTTTAGCATTGTGGTTCTTCCTTTATTTGATAAGGCAATACCAGAAGAGGCAAATACACTTGCATATCTAAAATACTCGTAATGATTAGTCCTTGAAGCTTTTTCATAAAACCTACTTGCTAAAGAAAGATTAGAGTATGCCTCTTCTACATCTTTTTTCATAGGGTATCTTTTTGTTATATTTTCATCTATCCAGTTTATCAGCATTCCTATGTCTACATCGCTTTTTGTCATTGAATTTCTTGCTATATCAAAATTACCAGATAAAAATATCTTATCCAAAACCCCAAATATCTCAGTTTTTCTATCACGCATGCCTAAATTTTCAAGAAGCTCATCATTAGCACCTATCATGGCCTCAAGATCGTTTATTGCACCTCTTACATCTCCATCGCTTCTTCTTGCTATCTCTTCTATAACTTCTTTTTTAACAGATACCTTCTCTTCAGCAATTATTCTATTCAATAGTTTTTCTATCTCTTTAGGTGGCACCTTCTTAAACTCTACTTTATCAACAGACATTCTAAGGTAATTTATATCCTTATCCCAAAAATCAGTAGCAGTAAATATTACCGGCTGTTTTGATGACTTTATCAGTTCTCTGATTATCTTTTCAGCTCCAGCATCTAATTTTTTAGATAGTTCATCTATCTCATCAAGGAGTATCAATATATTTTTATTAAATAATCCTTTGCTTCTACTAGCAGGTAGTAGAACCTTTTCAAGAGTAGTAACATCCCTATAATCACTAGCGTTAAGCTCTAAAAGCTCAAATCCGTTTCCATAAGCCAATGCATGCGCGGCAGAGGTCTTTCCGGTGCCTGTTGGTCCAAATATCATTATCGGCCTAGGCTTTGCGTTTGCATGGACTGCTTGGGCAAACTCAAAAAGTTTTGATATAGCTTCGCTATTTCCAATAATATTATTTATGGTGTTAGGGGCATACTTATCTGTTAGCATACTATCACAAAGCAAAGCTTATATATAATTATTAACAAATATCTAAATACTTTTTAGGCTCCGATCGTCTAGCCCGGTCAAGGACGAAGCCCTCTCACGGCTTAAACCTGGGTCCAAATCCCAGTCGGAGCATATTCACATGTTCAATTTCCACGTGAAGTCAATTTTATTACTTTATAAAATATTGATGGCATTGCTTTTAAAACACCTAACCCATATGGCGTATTAGGTATCATTGATATATAGTCATTTCCAATTAACATCAGATCAGAATAAGATTTTGGAGCTAATTTTCTGAATGTTTTAATATCCATATCTTCAATATTTAAAACACCAATTTCATCATTGTAACGCTGTCTAATTAACGCTGTTGCTATATTTGGGACTCCGTTATCGTTATCATTTTTTAAATCCTTAATATCATCTGCTATCTGTGTTGCCATAAACGCGTTAGAGAACGCTTCTCTAATAGTTTTTCTTTGATTTTCAGCAACACCTTCACACATACAAAATATATCCGCTAATATGGCGCCCATGCCTCCTGTTGTTATATTCTTTATCGATAATATCTCTTGAAAATTAGGATTAGTATTTTCTTCAAAATTTTTTATAGCCTGACGAGCTTGTTTTCTGTATTGAATTGTAGCTTTAAATATCTCACTTGCCTGCTCTTGAGTTATGATATTTTGATTTGCCATTGATTTTATATGTCTTACAAATAAAGATACTATCTTCATTGCCTTTTGATCTGTTCTATACTGTGTATTCCATTCAGATATTTTAGGATGTTTTGGTCCATCCATAATATCATCTATTCTTGTTATATATTTACTAAATGTTTCCATTGCGGTATAACTTTCTTGTTCATATTCTTTTTTATTTAAGATAGTCCGCAAACTTTCAAAAACTAATACATTAAGATCAAAAGCTCTTCTTTCACCTCCTAATTCTATAGGTCTTTCTGGAACTTGCTTTAAAATTTTGTTAGCAGAAGTACGTAAACATATTGACAATGCACCTGCATAATGTGAAAAATTAACAGAATTTTTTTTTAAAATTTCAGTAGTCATAATATCAGATAAGCTGTATATTTTTTGATATAAATATCTATCCACATATCTCTGAGCTTGTCTTATCCAGAAATAAGATTCCTTTCAACAAAGAAATATGATTATGTAAAAAGTATACAAATCATGAAGAAGTTGACAAATAGAAGAATAAAAAATGTAAAAATTTATGTATTTTCTTGCATTCTTGGTTATCTCCTTAGTTATTTAGGATACCTTTTGAAATTGACAAGGCGATGAACTTCAAATGTCAAGATTATACATACATCTATTAAACTTCTTATATTAATTAATATGAATAACATGGCAAACGAGAAAAAAGACAAATATAGTTATGATGATGGTTGCAAATGTGGAGTTAATTGCAATTGTGGGTGCTCAAAAAGAAGAAATTTCTACATTCCTCCAATACTTCCAATAGTTTTTGGCATAATTATATTTATTTTGATATTTTACAGTTCTTCAAACCTTTCAAATATTTTTTTAATTGGTTGGAGCTTTTTCTGGAATTTACTGGGCTTTATAATATTTATATTTGTGATTTATTGGTGTATCAGCTGGTTCTTTAGCTACTCATATCATCCTGTAGGCGGACGTCGTAGGCATAATTTCAGATCAGATGAGATATCTATACTCAAAAGAAGATATGCTGATGGGGATATATCTAAAAAGGAATTTGAAGAGCACATTGAAGTACTAAAAAAGTATCAATAATTTTAAGTATAAAGAATTATAATCACTAATGCTCTTTACTTCTAGTACAAATACGCTAAAAATACCGTATTTATTTTGTATTTTTTTCTACAAACTCTTTAATTGCATCTATATTCTCAATAATCAATCTTGCTTTTGTAAGGCCAAATGTAAATGGTCTTGCATCATTTTCATCCTTAAGCAAACTTACTATTGGGTGTCCTTTAAACTCGCTTATTTTTATTGGCATAAAATCGATATAATATATCCTGTTAATTATTTACTTCTTTCGTTTGATATGGCTTTATTATTTCAAATCTATAAAATTCGTACAAAAGCTTTATAACTATTTATTTTAAATTACTTTCATGCAAAACATTATTTTAATTAAAATTAAGTTATCATACCCTATAACTTCAGAATGCAGTATAAAAGAGGGTCATTTACCCTTGTAATTTTATTAAAAAAATATTCCTTTTTATCATTATTTTTAACAAAAAAAGTGCTTCAGCTTCAGCTTTTAACCTATTTTTTAACAAAGATTTATATTTTACTACTAATATGGCGAGAATATGGTACAAAAACGAAAAATAAGAATCTTTGACACTACCCTAAGAGATGGAGAGCAAAGCCCTGGAGTTTCATTAACTCCAAATGCAAAAATAGAACTAGCAAAAAGATTAGATGCAATGGGCGTGGATACAATTGAGGTGGGTTTTCCTAAGGTTTCTGAAGGGGAGACAGAAGCTATTAAAAAAATAGCAAATTTAGGAATAAAAGCTGAGTTATGCGCTCTTGCGCGTGCAAATAAAGAAGACATAGATGCCGTAAAAGAATGTGGAATAGAAATGGCACACATATTCATAGCGACGTCGGAGCTGCATCTAAAAAATAAACTTAAAGTTAGTAAGGAAGAGGCGCTAAGTCGTATAAGTACTTCGGTTTCGTATGCAAAAAAATTAGGATTAGTCGTTGAATTCTCAGCAGAAGATGCTACTAGAACTCAAATACCATATCTCATTGAAGCATATCTTACTGCAAAAACTGCTGGAGCTGACAGGATAAATATACCTGATACTGTTGGCATATCAACACCAGACTCAATTTCTAAGCTTGTAAAAATAATCTATAATAGAGTAGCTCTACCAATAAGCATACATTGCCATAATGATTTCGGTTTAGCAGTTTCTAACACTCTTGCTGCTATAGAATCTGGAGCTTCATGTGCACACGTAACAATAAATGGAGTAGGAGAACGCTCAGGAAATGCAGCTCTCGAAGAGATTGTTGGTATACTGGGTTTTTTAGAACCCTCAAATCGTTACTACACTTTAGTTAAAACAGAAAAAATATATAAACTTTCTAATTTTGTCTCACAAACATATGGTATGGATATACAGCCCAACAAAGCAATAGTGGGCAAGAACTCATTTTCTCATGAATCTGGTATACATACTCATGGAATTATATGCAATCCATTAACATATGAACCGGTAAATCCAAAAAATTTTGGTAGAGAAAGATCTTTTATAATAGGTAAACATTCCGGTAAACATGCTATAAAAATGGCATTATTAGAAAATAACATAGCTATAGATGACATTAAATTAGAAAAAGTATTAAAAGAGATAAAAAAATTATGTGATTCTGGTACTGTGGTAGATATTTATAAACTTATACAAATATCATCAAAATATTAGATTAACATTATGAGTGGGAAATCCCATACCTTTTACGGGTAGGAAGATGTCACTTAGTGCCCTACCTTAATATTTCCTTTAGTGCTACGCGCGTAAGCCGTTCTTTAATTAATTGTGTTCTCATAGCATTGTTTCCATAATTTTTCATAATATATAAATCCTCGTCCAACATATGTTGATACCGTAAGGCTCTTTCAGCAGTTTCAAGAACGCTGATGCCATTTTTATTTTTATAATACACTATTGGCGGTCTATTCGTTAATAGTTCCATAGCTATATTATCATTACATGCGCCAATATGAGCTACTGAATTACCATTAATGTCCGAAAGAGAAGCTATATTTTCATTTCTGATCATTTTTCTTACTATGGACTCGTTACATCTATACTCTGCAATAGAGTGGGCAACGGAATACCAAGCGGTATCCTCAATTCTAAGAATAAGCATATTTTCAGAGGCATTTCGTGCAGCTGCATAATCATACATGGCCACATGAATTAGGGTGCTTCGATTTTTCATGCTCTTTATTCCGATTAACTTATGAGCTATATCAACGACGTGTCTTGCTAAATATATATTGTTTTTAACAGAACCAGCCAATCTATTAAATTTTTCATCTGGAGAAAAACTAGGGTTCATAGTTACTCTATCAAACTCATCTATACTGTTTTTAATCATGCTTTTCTTTACGAATAGCTTTGACATCAGAATACCAATATAATTTTAATATACAATATACCATTATTCTTACTGTAGTTATTATTCTTTATATGTTATCTCTAATATGTGGAACGTTATTACAAAGGTATTTATATCAAAAAATTCAAATTTTACATTGTACTTGAGGATTTTAATACTTCATTTACGGTGGAAAAATGAACTTTAAAAACAAGCAAATATTTGTATACACATTATTTATGGTGCTGGTGCTTTTATCATATTCTGGCGCAGCGTCCTTTAAATTATTTCAAGGTTTATCAGCTTCATTAAGCTTTCCTCAATCTGTATTATCAATAGGTGCAAATGAAACTGTATCTGCAATGGTTTCTGGTGGGAATGCTCCTTACACATACGAATGGTCTTTAAATGGGGAACCTGTAGGGAGAAATTCAAATCTATTTACATTAGAAGGCAATCAAAGCACATTAGGTTATGATAACATAACACTAACTGTAATAGATCAATACAATAATTTTGCATCTGTGACAAATTACGTATATATAGAAAACCCAACATTCTTTACTAGTTATATATCTCCAAACTACGAAACTGCTGATTTTGGACAAAATATAACCTTTACAGTTTCTACAACCAGTGGAACTCCGCCTTACACCTATGATTGGAACTTTATATCGGCTAATGGTAATCAAACAACCCTTGACTGTAGAAATTCATACTGCAATTTAATTGCAGCTCAAAACGGAAGTGTGCAAGCAACTGTAATAGACTCTAACGGAAGGGTTTCATCTTCAGTGTCATCTTTAACTATAGTTGGTTCTCCAATATCAGTTACTGCATATCCTTATACTGCATCAATATATCCTGGTTATCCTGAGCTACTGTCTGCAGTAGCATCTGGTGGTTCGGGTAACTTTACTTATAAATGGTATAATTATACTTCTGGAACTGGAATAATTATAACGGGTGCTACGTCAAATACGTTACAGCTTAATTCAATGTTTACTCCTGGCCATTTTGAGTATTATGTTGTTGCATATGACAAAAAAGCATCTTCGATAAACTTTGCAAAATCAAACTTAATTTATATTACCGTTATAAATCAATCACAATCATTATCAGGAACAGATATACTCCCTTATAAAGAACTTATAAATCCTGTCTGTAACATAATAAACATATCTCAAGGTTACTCTACTACTAACACTATATATGGAAATAGCTTCTTAATCTCTGAAACACTGCTTACAAACAACGGCGCACAGATAAGTGTTGATGGAACATCATATTATCTAGGTAAAAACCAGACTGAATTTTTGGGTACGGCTACAAACTATTCATATTATTTAAAATTACTTGGCATTTATGGTAACACTCCTTTGTATTCAACTCTTTCAATCTGCGGTTCGCAGATAAAAACTGTAGTGCCATATCAAAAACCCGCTGTACAAAACGTAACTAGCCCTTCAGGTGGAATACCATCATTAAGCATATATTTTGATAATTCTTCAGATACCTACTTAAATCAATCATCAGGATCATCACACATAATTTCTGCTTACTCAAATTATCCTACCGATAAACTGGCAATGCAAGTTAATGGTAATATAATAGCAACAGGAATAGGGAATGTCTCATTTAATACTCGATATATGTCGGCTGGGAATTACTCGGTTAATGTTTGTGATCTTACTTCAGTACCTGAGCAGTGTTCAAGAAACATATCTATTTTGGTATCTCCAAAAAAACCTACGCCGGGTCAGTTTTCATTATTTAATATATCTATACCTATACCTCCTTTGTATTTAGGTATAATAATTGGTATAATTGCAATAGCACTAATATATACCATTTATAAACGAAGATCTGAGGACTATGACTTCATGTATGGTTCTAAGAATAACACCGATTCAAATAGTTCAGATTCAGGTTCAAAAGCTACATCTTCATCAACTTCAACTGAAAAAAATAATAATTATTGGTCTAATAATTCTGACTTAAAAAAAGGCCAGATGAAAGAGAGCAGCTTAAATGACGATGCACCAATAAGTATATCAAAAACTCCAAATTATTACGGCTCTGAAAAGGGAGATATTAGCCCTAATGAAAAATTAGATTGGAGCTCTGAAAGCAAAGAGTAAGGCCAAAATCTATAAAATTAGCAATATTATCTTTATAATATCCTTTTATTGAATACTTTTAAGAGGGTTTAAATATTTTTGTATTTAATTATTACTGTATTTGTTAAAATTAAACGCAAAGCTAATTACTTTAATGTTTAAATTAATGTTAAAATTTATACAGTGATAAAATGAGCGAGGAAATAACATATGCTTCAATGAAAGATATTAAGCCTGGAAAGTTTATGCTAATAGATGGAGTCCCATGCAGGGTCGTTGATGTAGAGACCTCTGCTCCTGGAAAACACGGAGCAGCTAAGATGCGAGTAACAGGAATAGGTATATTTGATGGTAGCAAAAAAACTCTTTTGAAACCAAGCAGCGGAGACGCAGAGATACCTATGATAAGCAAGAAAAAAGCACAGGTAGTTTCAATATCTGGCAGTACTGCTCAATTAATGAATCTTGAAACTTACGAAACATATGAGATTCAAATACCAGAGGATATGGCAAATGGCATAAAGCCAGGTTCTGAGGTCGAGGTAATGGAGTATGGAGAAAAGAGAGCCATATCTAGAATAACTGGGAGTGTATAAATGGAAAATTTAGAGATAAAACTGAATAATCAAATAGAAAACAAGCTTCTTAAAAGAAAGGAATTATCCTTTACTGCATATTATAAAGGAAAAACTCCAGGAAGAGATGAAATAAAACAGGAGATATGCAAGATGCTTAGCTTAAAGCCTGAAGCAACTGTAATAATAGGCATAAATCAGCAGTATGGTGTCCAAGAAAGCGTAATAGTAGTTAATAGCTATAATAAGGTAGAAGATATGAAAAGATTCGAAAGGACAGAAAAGAAGAATGGCTCTGAATCAAAAGAACAAAATGCTCCTGCAGAAAATAAAAAAGAAGAAACTAAAAAATAGGTTAATTAATCTTTAATTTAAGGATGATATCATGGCAGAAAAAACAGAAAAAGCATCAAAGAAAAAAAGAGTTGCGTATAAGCCTGCAGAAAAATTCTGCCCTAAATGTGGAGTTAGAATGGCTGTACACCAAAACAGGTACGCTTGCGGCAAGTGTCATTATACCGAACTCAAAAAGTGATTAAATAGCTTCTAATAATAAACGCAAAAAAACACAAAAAAGAAAATCTATAGTCAAAACATCAAATTCAAAAAAAGCAAAAAAACAAACAAACAAAAATATAACATCTGGCAATAATAATAACAATAATACCAACAATAAAGAAAGTGTCTTCACTCTTAAAAATGCGCTTAATACTATAATCTTTCTAGGACTATTTCTTTTTTTCTATTTTATAACCAATGTCATTGCATCATACATTTTAATATTAAACCTCTTCAACAACACCGAAGTTTTAGGTAGTGTTGCAATAGAACTTTCATTCTTATTCTCTGTTTTTTCATATCTTATCTTTATCAAAAAAATGAGATCTGGCTTTTCAAATGAGCTTTTCCTTTCAAAGAATGGCATCTCAACAAAGAACTTACTTATGGGTATTGCTATATTTTTAACAATTATACTATTTGAATTATTTATTTCTTCATTAAGCGTTGTAACAAATTCCAATATAACTGGTAACTCTACTGTGGTTTATCAAAATGCTCCTACACCACCTCCAGTATGGTTTTATATTTTTGTATCTGTTATAGCTCCAATCATAGAAGAGATTACTTTTAGAGGCCTTTTTGTAAAGCGCATAGGCATACTACCTAGCGCAGTTATATTTGCATTGTTGCATTCAGGTTATGCCGGTTCTATAAACTCATTATCATTTCTAACTCTTCTTACTGCGGCTCTAATATTTGGTATACTATCTGGGTATGCTTTGAAAAAGACAAAGTCGTTATATCCTTCTATAGTAGCGCATATTCTTGTTAATACCATAGCATCAATTCCGTTCCTGTGACTGCATTTTTTTACATTATAAGTTAAATAAAAAATACCTGGATAACTAGAAAACTTATATTCATTATCTTATTTCTTCGTAATACTCCTTTGGCTTTTTTAATAAGTTGTATCTTATCATATTTCCTACATGATAAGAAAAAAAACCGACGATGCCCCATTTTTTAACCCTTCTTATACTTGTATAAACTATGGCATTGTTCATAAATTTTATTTTGCCTAATTTATTAATCCTTTTTGAAAGATCCCAATCCTCGTATGTCATTAATTTCTCGTCAAAGCCGTTTATCTCAACAAAAGCCTTTTTTTCAGCTGCGAAATTTGAGCCCACTATTGTAGGAATACCTATTGCTATTGCAACCTTTACAAAGAGTATAGATACAAATTTGAAGCCAATCTTTGTTCTAAGGTTTGTTTTTTCTAGAGGCAATATTGGCCCTGTTGCCGCAACTACTCCATTATTTATTGCTTTATAATATGTTTTTAGCAACTCTCTAGATGGTTTAGTATCAGCATCTAAAAATACCAATATGTCTCCATGTGCATGCTTTACTCCAGTATTTCTTGCAGTACCTATCCCTTTTCTTTTATCAATTATGACCTTCCCATATTTTTTAGCTATGCTTACCGTTTTATCAGAACTGCCACCATCTACCACTATGAGCTCGAAGTCTTTAAAGCTCTGAACCTCTAATCCTTCAAAAACATTCATTATGTACTTTTCTTCATTTTTTGCAGGAATTATCACACTAATCTTTGGTCTTTCCATTAAAATCTACTTATTTTGAAAAAGCTTCATTAATCTCTGCGATTCCTCTTAAAAGTATATAACTAACAAGTATTCCTGTTAAAATATAGCCATAAATAATCGGATATCCCAAAATATAAACCAATATAAGATAGGAGAATGTTACAAACTTTACTACGTTCACGCCTCCTCGTCCTATACTGGAAGAATAAACAATCCTTGCAAGCTTAGTCTTCATTTTGTTTGATGTTCCTTTTGCACCCATTATTGCATCTACAAAAGAGTGCCTGAATATGATTATCAGAAGTATGAATAGTGGAAGAATGTTCAGATATATGAAAACTACCCATAATGAATACTCAACTGCTCGATCTCCAGCAACATCCATTCTTGGTCCATATGGATGTGCTTTTGAAATACTCTCTTTTATTGCCTTGATTCTTTTTTTATCTTTAGTATTTCCAGTTGTAGCACGAAGGTACTCTATAATACTTATATCTCCATTGCTTTCTTCTCTTATTGCAAGATAGCCATCTATGCCATCAAGAAGGAAGGCTATTGCAATGATTAATATTATCAAAACTGCATTAAACTTAAGTATTATCAGATAAATAGAAAAGAATACAAGCAAAACCCTAAAGATTGTTGTAGCGTCAGCACTTCTCATCTTAAAAACCACATTAATATTTAGCTCAAAACATTTAATAATATTAATCTATAATAGAGTAATATATTTTTACGTGAGAAAATGTTTGATTTTATAAAAAATGAGGAAGAAGTTCTTCATTATTGGACAGATAAAGACATAAATAAAAAGCTTAGAGCTGCAAATAAAGGAAACAAAGCGTTTTACTTCTTAGATGGGCCGCCTTACGCTAGCGGAAATCTTCATCCTGGTCAAATATGGGTCAAGTCCATAAAAGATATTCTGGTCAGATATAGGCGTATGTGTTCATATGATGTTCATGATAGGGCAGGTTATGATGTACACGGGTTACCAATAGAAAACAAGGTTGAAAAGACCTTAGGCCTAAACTCAAAAAAAGAGATAGAGCTAAAGATAGGCATAGATAACTTTATCAAATACTGTACCGAATATGCAAATTCATTGATTCCTAACATGACAAAGGATTTTGTAAGGTTCGGTTCATCCCTTGATTTTGAAAATCCTTATTTAGCATATAAAGATTCTTTTATTGAACGAGCATGGGGCATACTTAAAGCTGCAAACGAAAAAGGTTTTCTTTATTCCGGTTCAAAGCCAATGCTATACTGCACGCATTGCGGTACAGTTCTAGCACAAGGAACTTTAGAGATAGAGTACTCAGATGAGAGTGATACCTCGTTATTTGTGGAGTTTAAGGTCAACAAAAAAGATTCAAAACCAAGAATAGATATTACCGATAATACTTATCTTCTTATCTGGACAACTACACCATGGACCCTTCCTTCAAACATCTCCGTAGCTGTAAATCCAAAAGAGAGATATGTTAAGTTAAAGATAGGCGAAAAATCATTGATCTTAATGAAATCAAGACTAGATTACATACTTGATCTTATTAATGAAAATGCAGTAATAGAAACTGAGTTTTTCGGCAGTGAACTTGCAGGTATTTTTTATATAAATCCTCTTGAAGAAAAAATAAAAAAGCAAGAAGAGCTTAGGAAGTTCCATATGGTGCTTATGGCGGAGGAGCTCGTATCGTCCTCTGAAGGCAGCGGGATAGTTCATATCGCTCCTGGTCATGGAGTTGAAGATTATACTTTAGGCAAGGCAAACTCTCTTCCTATATTTTCAACTGTGGATCTTAATGGGAAGTATAACTCTGATGCAGGCACATTTTATGGATTATCAGTTCCATTAGATGCAAACATAGCTATATTGGAGGAGCTCAAGAAAAAGGGTCTTATTCTTGCAACAACAAAGATTAAGCATAGTTATCCTCATTGTTGGAGATGCAAGGAAAAGCTTCTTTTCTTAGTTACTACTCAATGGTTCTTGAATATACAAAAGATTAAAAACAAACTTATAAGTGAAAATAAAAAGGTAGCATGGCATCCTGCTGAAGGCAAGCAATGGATGGAAGATGTTCTGTCCAACTCACCGGACTGGAGCATAGCTAGGCAAAGGTATTGGGGAATTCCAATACCAATATGGCAATGTGATAGCTGCAACTCTATAAAAGTAATTGGTTCAAAGGAGGAGTTAATCTCATTAAGCGTAGATAGCTCCATTGCATCTAGCATAACAAATCTCCATAGGCCTTACATAGACACTATAAAAATAAAATGTGAAAAATGTTCAGGTGAGAGCACAAGAGTTAGCGATGTATTTGATGTTTGGTTTGATTCTGGTATAGCATTCAAGGCGAGTCTTTCTGATGCCGAGTTCGACAGCTTATTCCCTGCCGATTTCATATTAGAGGGCAAAGATCAGCTTAGGGGATGGTTTTCAACCCTTCTTAAGATAGGCGTAATACTTTATGGGAAGGCTCCCTTCAAGAATGTAATAATAGACGGCATGCTTCTTGCAGAAGATGGAAGAGAGATGCATAAAAGCTTAGGCAATTACATCTCAATAGATGAACTTCTAAAGGTAACAAGCGCTGACAGCTACAGGCTTTGGTGCTCTAGTCATACGCAGTGGCTAGACATTCAATTCAAAAAAGATGAGATACGCGAATCGGAGAAAAAAATAAGCACCATATACAATATGTTCAATCTTATGAATGAATACTTCCTGTCTATTGAGTACTCAGCTTCAAAAGTTAAAAAACCTAATATTAAAAATATAACTGAGATCTCAGATAAATGGATACTTTCAAGGCTTTCAACAACAATGCAGCTTGTTTCAGAAGCTTTGGAGAGATATGATGTCCAAACCGCAAATATTTTACTTTCAGACTTTTCTCTAAATGATCTAAGCAGACTTTATCTAAAGTTACTTAAAAAAAGGATAATTTATGGAGATAAAAAACAAGCAAAAACTGCATTGGATATGCTTAATTATATCCTGTATAATCTAATTGTGATGATGGCACCTTTTACTCCATTTACCTCGGAGTATCTATATCTTAAAAATTATAAAAACTATGCTAAAAATCCAGAAAGTATCTTTCTTATAAGTTGGCCAAAAGTAAACAAAAAGATGATAGATACCTCTCTAGAGAATGAATTTTCAATATCTAATGAAGTAATAACTGCAATACTTAACAGCAGGGAACGTTCAGGAATAAAATTAAGATGGCCGCTTTCAAAAGCCACAATAGAGACTACATCTGAAGAGCTTATCACATCAATTTCAAAGTTCTATGGCCTTATAACTGAATATACTAATATTAAAACTCTAGAAACTAAAAAGGTAGAGTCTATGGGAAGGGAGATAAAACCCAACTTTTCAACTATAGGGCCGGATTTTAAAGATAAAAGCAATGCAATTTCTGAAGCTATTCGTTCAATAGATGCCAATGAACTACTTTTATCAATCTCTAAAAAAGGAAGTTATCCATTACATACCTCTAAAGGTGTATTTGATATAAACTCTAATCACTTCACAGTTATAGAAAAAGCTCAAAAGGAAAACGGAGTACCATTCAAATACGGTCTTGTTTATGTTGATAAAGAGATAGACAAAAAATTACGTGAAGAAGCTTTAATAAGAGAGTTTGAAAGAAGGGTTCAACTTTTAAGAAAAGAGATGCATTTAAAGAAACCTGATGTTGTTGATATATACTTTACAGCCTCAAATGAGTTATCAGAGGCTATATTATCAAATAAGGTACAGGTTTTACATTACATAAATGCAAGAAAAATTGAGCCTTCGCTCTCAAATCAAGAGTCTTTACAATCTAAGGAATTTGATATAGATGGAGAGACTTTAGTTCTTCAGATAATAAAATTATGAGTCATATTTCTATACTCCGTGCATTAAGTATCTGAATATAACATACGCTATTATCACAACCAAGACAGCTATAAACATAACAATTATAATTAATTTGAAGTTAGGGGTGAACTGTATCTTTATTGTTGAGTTATTGTAGGTACTTTGCGTGTTATTACTGCTTGTTTGATTGGTATTTTTTAAGGCAAATAAATTAAATGAACCAGAGTAACCTATTGTATTGTTTTCGGCTAATGTTGTCAGTATAGATGGATTATATATAAATTCTCCTAGTATGCTTCCGTTTTCTGCATCGAGATAAATTCCTTTATATAGTTTTGAGTAATAATTTTTTGTTGTAGTGGCGTTTGAATAAAGTGGAGTACCATCCTTTACCGCCCAAACTATATAGTACTTTGACTGATAGCTGTTATTGTTATTATTTATTGTTAATCCTTTCGAACTATTATTTGTGCTATTGTTAGAATAAATGCCTTCTATGCTGGCAGTGCTATTTGAAAATCCATACCGTGCCGTTTTATTTATGGCTTGAGTTTTGGTTATATTTATGAAATAAGGTTTTATTGGAAGTTGATAATAACGTATGCTGTTATTTTTAGTTGATATGCCTATCATTATATTTAATAGCCTTTCTAGAGGTACCGAACCGCCATAGGCTACTCTTGTTGTACTTCCATTTTTATACGGCACCGTATAATTGAAGTATAAGTATGCCGTTTTGTTAATTACCGTTGAAGAACTATAATTGATATACATACTATAGTAGCTACTGCCTAAAAAATTAGATAAAAATCCTTCTGCAGTTTTTATCTCCATTGTATTAGCAGTACTCATTGTATTATTTGTGGTATTTGAATTAGAAACTATTGTATTACTAACATTTACGTGATTTATATAACCTCCAGATGGAGCATAAAATCCGCTGTTGTGTGTAAATGGTAGTATCTGTATAAAAAGCGCTATTACTATTGGTATAGAAAAAAATGTATAATATTTCATAGATATCTTTATCATTTTGAAATATTTAAACGTTCGCTTTTAAAATTCTAACTCTCTCCAATGGTAGATTTATATTTAGTACGTTTTTTCATGTTGCTCCAGCAATCTTTGCATATGAAGGCCTTTTCAGTTTTTGTAATCCTCTTGGAACTTTTCATACAACTGTTGCATATTTTTCTGCTGCAGTATCCGCACGTCACAAATTTATGTATCTCTTTATTACATCTTTCACAAAGCATTAAATCACTATAAACTTTTAGTATATTTTAATATATTATACCAACAAAATATATAAATAGCATACAATGCTTATCTTAACCTTATATTAGTGTTGTTAATGGAACGTATTTTTATAGAAACCTATGGCTGTACCCTAAATCAAGCGGATAGCGACGTAATGGAATCGATACTTACAGAAAAAGGATATGTTGTAGAGAGAGGCAAAACTAATTATAAAAATATAGATAAATACGATCATATAATAATAAACACCTGTACAGTAAAAAAGCCAACAGAGCAAAAAATAATAGACAGACTTGAGCATCTAACTCAAATAAAGGATAGATTAATAGTCACTGGCTGCCTTGCAAGTGCAAGTCCAGAAATAATAAAAAAGGCAGTTCCTCATGCAAAAATATTAAATACAAAGGAAATAGTGAATATATACAATATAATAAATCCGACCTCTATCACGGCAAATTCGTCTGAGAAGCCTTCATTATTAAAACCTGCCGGTTTGATAATCTCTAGAGTACCTATAAGTGAGGGTTGTTTGAGCAATTGCTCATTTTGTGAAACAAAGTTTGCAAGAGGCCCGCTTAAAAGTTTTGATACAAACATAATTTTAAAGGCAATAGAACTTTCGGTTAAAAATGGCTCTAAAGAAATAGAGTTAACCTCCCAAGATGTTGGAGCTTACGGTGCAGATAAGAAAACAAATATTGCAGAATTGGTCTCACAAGCATCTGAGCTTCCTGGAGAGTTTATGATGCGAATAGGGATGCTAAACCCGGAGCATTTGCATAAGTATCTCGACGAACTTATAGTGGCATATAAAAGTCCTAAGCTCTTTAAGTTCATACATCTTCCTATACAATCGGGAAGCGATTCTGTTCTTAAGAACATGAAGAGAAGGTATACCGTAGATGAAATACGTGGATATTTCAAAGAGCTAAGAAAAAAAATAAAAGGCATAAGCATAACAACAGACATAATAGTAGGATACCCCTCTGAGTCTAAAAATCAGTTTATTGAGACAAAAGAGTTACTTCTTGAGCTTAGGCCAACAATAACCAACATCTCAAAGTTCTGGCAAAGAGCACATACCTCGGCTTCAAGATTAAAACAGCTATCTCAAAATGAAATTAAGGAAAGAAGTACGTTGCTCTCAAGAACAGTGAGAGCCATGCAGGTAAAGGAGTACTCTAAACTCATAGGTGAGGAAGAAGAGGTTTTAATAACAGAAAACAACAATGGCTTTTTTTCAGGCAGGGATATATTTTATAGGCCCATAGCAGTAACAGGAAAGGACCTCAAGCTTGGAGAGATGGTCAATGTAAAGATATATGGGAATTCATATGCATGTCTACTTTCAAAGCCTTATCCTAAAGATGAATAGTAACTTACTTTATGTTTATTTCATATCTTCCCACGTTCCTGTTTGTGATTTTCTTCTTCTAGGTTTGTAAATATATACCTTGCCCCATGGGTCTTTTGTTTTTATTCTTGTGGGTCTTATTTTTGTATACTTAGAAAGCGCAAACTCATCCTTTGTGGGCTCTTCTGTTAACATCGGCCCTTGCCTTTCAGCATATGTTGGTTCTTTGTCAGCTTTAAGTATGGTTATGCAAGAAACAGGGCACTCCTCAGGGCAGATCATGCATCCTATACATTTATCTACCTGTATAGGGAACTCCGTCATGTCATCTTCCTTCTCAATCTTTGATTTAGAGTCCTCTGGATTTTTATGTACTGCCCTTGTAAAGTCAAGCGCATTTACCGGACATACATCTCCGCATATGCCGCACTGTATACATACATTCTTATCAAAGGTGTATTTGAATGGCATAATGCTCAGCTACTGTTTAGGCGCAGATGGCTTTTGCGCCTGCGTTGGCTGTTCTGGAGGTTTTTGTGGTTGATCAGTTTGTTTTATTATTGGATTTGGATTTGTTATTATGCTGCTTCTAGGGACTCCGAACTCTAAACCATACTTCAATGCAACTATTCCTGCAATTACTAATATTCCAAAGCACACATAAAATGAGTATATGGACAAGGCAGGGTTGTTAACAGAGTTGAAGTATGTATTCATGAAACCCCATATATTGCCTACTGAGTTAGAAACCGTAGGAGGAAGTATTGCAAGTTGAGTTGCACTTTCTGTAATGAAAATAGTTCCAAAAATGTAAAGAAATGTCCCTATTCCTACTAAGATTGTAAGTATATTATTGTACTTTATATCTTCATCAGTATCTTTTATTAGCATTATAACCAACGCTATAGCAAAGAAATCAACAGCTAATGGCATAAACGGTACTGCTATTGGAAAGTCCTGATATATTCCAGGGTAAAAGAGCATGAAGCCTAAGAATACCACAAGAAAGATGCTTGCATCCCTTAATAATACATAAATAAGCCACCAAATATCTGCCGCGACCCTAAGCGTAAACTTTTTAAGAACCCTAAGAAAATATCCTCTTGCTACTTGTATTGATATGGCAAGTATTGTAAGAAGTGTCAACATTACGGTTATTGTATTTTCGGTGTAGATAGTAGCTGCATTAAGATACGTAGTTGAGTTCGATCCCACATAAACTGGAAGGCTTTGCAATGCTATATTGATACCATCTATTATCATACTATCAACAAATCAACAATCTTAATATATAAAAATCTTTCTAATTGGTAAATTTCTTAAAAAAAAGAATATTGTTATTTGTTGTTTTCAAAGAACTTAAGATAAAATAATATCGAGTTTATGCTCATTGCGCTTTCTATCTCATTATTTTTTATCATATCTAAGGCCTTTTCAATACTGACCTCAAAGATCTTTATATCTTCATCCTTATCTAAATTTGTCTTTGTTTTCTTAAGATTGTCAGCAACAAAGTAATGCAATAATTCGGTGCTAAAACCAGGTGAAACAAATGCCTTAAACATAAATCTTATTCTGCCTGCTTTATACCCTGTTTCTTCTTCAAGCTCTCTAGACGCTGCGGTTTCTGGATCCTCTCCTGTTTCACCATGCCCTGCTGGTATTTCATAGATATACCTTCCTAATGCATGCCTAAATTGTCTTTCAAGTATTATTTTTTTATCGTTTAGTATTGGCAGTATAGAAACTGTAATGCCTACTTTCATATAACTGTATATTGATTTGCTTCCATCTTTGCTATTAAAAGATTTTTCTTCTATGGAGAAGTATTTATTTTTATATACAACATTATCCAAGCACTCACTTTTTCTTTTCCTCTTCTTCTCCTTCTTTGAATATTTCAGCTGACAATTTATATCTAGATACGCTATGTAGTATTACTCTTCCTTTTCCTGTAAATGTAGCTAGAAAAAGTCCTACACCGCCAAACATAGCGGTTTTTATGTTGTCTACGAATCTTATTTTATAGCTTAATGTCGCATCAAATCCTGCAATATGGCCTGGGTCTACCTCCAATGGCAATGTTCCATCGAGATCATACTCTAGTATATCTCCAGTTACATGTATGAAAACACTTCCAGGACCTACAAACTTTTGCAATATTAATCCGGTGCCGCCGAAGAATGCAGCTCCTATTCCAACTGTCTGTATTGTGAACTTTACGCTTTCTTGAGCAGCTATAAATGCGTATTTTTCAGCTATAAACTCCTCCCCTTCATCAAGGCTTATCTCCTTTATCTTTCCTGGCATTACTCCAGATACTGATATACTGCCTGAACTATCCACGGCTTTAAATTCTGTAAGCATAGCTGTAGCTCCTGTCATCTTCCTTTCTATTGCACTTATTACGCCTCCAAAAAGTTTAGGTGACATAACTATGTTGGAACTTTTACTGAGAAGCTTTCCTGAATCAGAGTATATCATTTCTCCTTCATCAAGTTTTATATTTAACGCCTGCATAGAGTTTCCTATGATCTTATATTCCATATTATCATCATGATCTATTATTTTTATTTCTAAGCATTTTATTTAATTCTTCTCCATCGACAGTCAATCTGTATTTTGACATTATATTTTGTATGGTTCTTCCATCATCGGATGCTGTGTTCTCAGCTATTATCTTTTCAAGATTTTTTCCACTTATCCTTCCTAATTTTTTGCTTTTTATTAGTTCATCTATCTCTTCAGGAGTTTTAGGGGTCAATGAAAGAAGCTCTCCTATTGCACCTTTGGTTATCCTTCCATCTGTATAAAGATGGAACAATCGTGTTATAGTCTCCTCGCTTATAGACTCTACGTCTATATTATTTCTTTTAAGTTCCTTCATCTTCTCAAGCAAAATTGCCGCAACTACCGCAGGATTAACTCCTGTAGTCTTTATTATTTTTCTATAAAGTGGCAGGTCTTTTGACCAGAGCATTTGTTCTGAAAGCTGCGCATTTTTAATTTCATTGTCTAGTTGTTTTTTTATCTTTTCAACATCTACTTTCTCGATCTCAAAGTCCTTAAGTATGCTGTTGCTATTAATCGGCAACACATCGGTTTCCGGATACATCCTTGATCTGCCAGGCATTGGCCTTAAAAATCTTGTAGATACTCTTTTGCTATCTGCAGCTCTAGTTTCAGAAGGTACATTTGAAATTGCAACTTTGGCTCTTTCAATAGCTAGGTGAAGTGCATATGCTGCCTTTTCCCTCTTTTCAGCTACCAATATGAATGCATCGCTATTATTCATCTCTAGTTTTTCCTTTATCCTAGAACTTTCCAACTCGCTTATTTCATATTTATCTAAATTTTCATCGCTATGTATTATTCCTTTAACTCCTGAACTTTTTGCATAATCACTTATCTCAGTCCCCAATCTCAAATCATTTCCTATCTCCATCCCTATTAATCCTTTAAAGCCTGAAAGTTTAACTCCTATTACAACTCCGCCATTCTTTATTTGAGATGAGATTAATTTGGAGTTTGTTTTTGAAAATATCTCTGTTAATTCTATTCCTACTCCAACAAAAGCCTTTCTTTTTTTAAGTTCATCTATTATCTCCAATAATTTTACCTGACGTTTTATTTCTGCGTTTATTATCTCATCCATCGTTTCAAGTTCCTGAAAACCTTTTATTTCAACCCTTGCACCTCCTTTTATAGATATATTGACATCCTGCCTGATTGAACCTATGCCTCTTTGTGCAGTTCCGGTAAGTCTTAGAAGCAGTCCTATTGCCATAGCTACTTGTTTTGCCTCTTTTGGTGTTTCTATTACTGGATCGGTATCTATCTCTATTAAAGGTATTCCAAGCCTGTCTAGTCCATACTCTACATACTCGTCAGAATTTTTTACTATACCACTGGACTCTTCTTCAAGAAAAATAGAGGTTATTGGTATGTTTTTATCTTCAACAGTTAGGCTTCCATCATATCCTATCATCATTGTCCTTTGAAATGCACTTGGGTCGCTTCCGTCTACCACTCCCTTTCTCATTATCTCAATTTCATCAGGAATATTGGCGTTGAATGATTTGCATATATTGATTGCAGACCTTACTGCATCTAAATTAGGCAGATTTGGAGGTTCTTCATCACAGTCTACCAAACAACTACTTCTTCTAAATATATTATAAACAAAAAACTTCTGTTTTTTACTCTCAAAACTGCTTGCCTGATCCACAGTGCCCAACTCTCCTGCTACTGCTCGTTGTCTTCTTTCTATAGAAGAGATAGGACTTTCGCTTTCAGCGTTTGCTATGCACCTGCAAAATAATTTATGTTTTGTAGATAGTCTTTGGTGTATTTCAAGACCACATTTAAAGCCCAGTTCTCTGTATCTTTGTTTTGTTTCATCGATACTCATTTTATCACTGAACCTCAAAATCTGTTTTTTCAGTTATCTCTCCTGCTATATTTTTTAACAACAATCTTTTTGCATCTTTTTTACTATGATTGCCTAGTAAGAAACCAAGTTTGACATACGCTACTTCAGGAAGCATATCCTCGCAATATACCACTCCTGTCTCTTGGATTAGCCTTCCATTTCTATATACATTTCCATTAACCCTACCATTTAAGCACTGCGATGTCATTCCAATGATCATTCCCGACTCTGCTCCATTTTTCATAGCTTCAAGCCAGTTATACTCTTTATGTGAGGTTGATACTGGAGCATGTCCCAGTCCTGTACCCTCTATTATCAATCCTTTATATCCCTTTTTGTTGTAGTACTCTATTATTTCAGGATCAGAGTTTGGATAGCTCATAATAAGGGCAACTTTAGGCTCAAACTCAGTCTTAAGTATCATTTTCTCAGATCTTTTTATTATTGCGTCATTGTCAATTTCTATTTTTCCATCTGTATAGATCTTTGCCAGCTCTTTTGAGTTTATGGCTTTAAAAGCATCCCTACTTGATGTGTGCATCTTTCTTGCCTTGCTTCCTCTTATGAATGAACAGTAATTATCTGAGTGTGTTCCATGCATGCATATGCCTACTTCTTTTATGCTTCCTCTAGAAGCCAACTGCGTTGAACAGATTAGGTTCATGAAAGCATCACTTGAGCCTCTATCACTGCTTCGTTGCGCACCTGTTAATACTATTGGACCTTTAGGATTTTCAATCATGAAGCTTAATGCCGCAGAGGTGTAATGCATAGTGTCAGTTCCATGCGTTATTACTACTCCAACTGCATTATTATTAAGCGCATCAGCGGTCTTTTTAGCCATCACTTGCCACTCTTTATAAGATATGTCCTCGCTAGCAACACTCATGAGATGCTCTACTTCTATATTTGCTATATTCTTTAACTCAGGAACTTCATGCAGTAGCTCTTCAGGCTTTGTAAGCATATAGACTCCGCCAGTCATATAATCTATCTTGCTTCCTATAGTACCTCCAGTATAAAGCAATGCAACTTTACTCAATGAATCAGTAGTACCTACTTTTGATTTAGGAAATATGAACCCTTCCTTTTTATGTTGCAAAAGTTTTTCTATTATCTGTCCTTCTTTATACTCAAGCCCTATATTGTAACCATTATCTAATTTTACTACTAATATATTTGGGTTGCCGCTATCTGGTCTAGGCATCAATACTCCTTCTATTTCTTTTTTATTAACGGTAAATTTTATACGGTCGCCTATCTCTATCTTCTGCTTTTTAAATATCGTTTCAAGTTGTTCTGAGTACATGCTTTTAGATTTATGCCTTTGTATTTAAATTTCTTTTGTGCCTAATTTTGCAATAATATCCTACTCTAAAAAAATGAAAAAGCATATAAACCTTTTTTACTAATATATACTGCCAAACGGTCATAGGTGCAGGGTAACGCCCGAACCCATTCCGAACTCGGAAGCTAAGCTTGCACACGATATGAAATACTGCTGTAA
>JAJZLO010000040.1 GCA_021803405.1 Microcaldota archaeon
CTTCGACATCTTTTCATTCATTAATTTCACCAATAATTAATAAAGCATATATGTTTTTATATATATCGACGTAATAACGTCATTAAAATATAACCTTAATTTGCTGTGCATTTTTTAAATGTTATCTGCATTAATATAACTTGATTGTATGATAGAGATAACATTAAACAAAGAACAGCACATAGCTGGCTATACTATAATAGAGGCATTTCCAGGTATAGGTCTGGTAGGTCCTATGGCCGGCAGTTATATGATAGAAAAATTGGAGATGGAGTATGTTGGCAGAGTAGAAAGCGAGCTGTTTCCACCAATCACTGCGATACATAAAAATATGCCAATGTTTCCAGCTAGAATATACAAGGCTGATAAATACAAATTAATTCTATTTATATCGGAGTTTACAATACCTCCTATTTTAGTACATCAACTTTCAGATGAGATACTTGCTTTCGCTAGGAAGTACTCTATAACTGAGATAATTTCTGTAGGCGGTATGCCTTCAGAAAAGCCCAGTAATACTATATACGTTACATCTTGCGATAAAGATGTTGCAAAAAAAGCAGTAAAAACAGGGATTAAATTAATACAGGAAGGAGTTGTAGCAGGAGTCAGTGCAGGACTTCTTGTAAAGGCTCCACAATATAAAATCTCTGCATTAAATATTCTTGTTGAGGTAAATCCCAATTTAATGGATCCAATATATGCCGAAATAGCAATAAATGGTTTAAATAAGCTTTTGGATATAAATATAGATCTAACAGAGCTAGACAAAGAAGCTAAAGATGTAGAAACAAAGATAAAGGAGATGCTCAAAAAGGTAAAGGATACTCATGAAACATATGCATCAAGTGATAATGTTTCTGAGCAAGGACCATCTATGTATGCTTAATTATATTGCAGGGGTGGCAGAGTCTGGTCTGGCTCAAAAGCCACGGAAAAACGCGCAGGACTTAAGATCCTGTGGCTTAGCGCCTTCGTGAGTTCAAATCTCACCCCCTGCAATGGCTATATTTTTTGTTTGTACTTTTCAGCAGTTTTTTGACACTACAATGGCACGTTTTTATGACAAAAGAATAAATAATATGCGCTATATTTTATACTGTTTAAATGTCAAAAAAAGGCAAATTTTCGATATTAATACTATTGGTCTTAATCTTAATCCTAGCGGTTTCAGTTTTTTATAATAGCCCTGGAAAATCCTCTAATTTTTCAAGCACTCATAAAATAATATCATTATTTTTATCAGATCCTTTTTCTTTACCTGCAGGAACTAATGCAATAATATTTAATTATTCTGAAATTACTTTATTTTCAACAGTTTCAAATAAACAAAATAGTACAAACTTAATCTCTAACGGCTATGCTGAGTTTTATAGATCAGAAAACACAACAACACTTCTGGGATATGTTTATGTGCCATTAAACTCTACACTTAACAATCTAACAATAAAATTAAACGGCGCTGCGGTAGAGATAAACAATACCTTTTACAATTTAAGCATTCCAAATAAGACAGTTCATGCAATTATATTAAGCAATGGAACTATAACTCAAAATACTACTGTAGTTGCATATTTTTCCGGAGCAGTATTGCCAATATTTTTAAATAACAGCATTAGATTTTTTTCAGAACCTTCTGCAATAGCAACATCTTTTAGCTCAAATAACTCTAATAAAAAAACACAACCTGCAATTTATTATAAAAATATAAGCACGCAAAAAGTTTCTATCGAAAATGTCAAACTGTCTTCTGAAGGAAATAAGACATCATTTACTATAATCTTGGTGGATAATTCGTCATTGCCTGTTTTTATAAATACAATATCAATATCTGGTATGATGGGCGTATCTGGTCTGAAAAACCTAAGTACATTAAACATATCTGAAATAGGAAAGTTGAAAAACATAATAAATTACAGTTTTATAAACAATGTTACAAAAAATGTAAATACCTCAATATTAAACGGATATCTCTCAAATATACTTAATTATTTAAAACCCATATCCTCAAAACTTCCATTAAGTTCAATATCAAATTCATTATCTGGGATAACTGGCTATATAGGCCAAAATTTATCGCCATCTTTAATAAATAAATTAGAAAGCATCAATTACTCTTATATAGGGAAAAATATACCTAAAAATATCTCTCAAAATCTTACATATGTAGCTAAGAATATAGAAGATGGGTATTTAAATTCTTTAGATTATAAAGAAGGTCAGCTTGCAACTGCCGTATTTATTCCTGAAATGAATGGAACATTACTAGTCCCTTCATCAAACATAAGCTCCATATATTTAGGAGGGGCTTATCTTCTGCCAAAAGAGGCAACGACCTTTACATATTATGGAAGTATAACCTTTGCGGGGAATAGTATATTTATACCTATTCAAAACAATAACTATACTGTATGGGTTATAGGCAATAATGGCATTGCGTTTAATAAAAACATTACTGCAGTGTAGAATATATAAGAATTAACTATTAATAAAAAAATAAAAATATACTAAAGTGATAATATGGGAATATTTGATTTATTCGGCAAGAAAAATGTATCTGAAGATCTTAGCAAAAAAACACCCTTTATTCTTACAACTGAGTTTGTTCCATATCATATAAAATCTAAGGAAAAAAACAGCTGTGCAGTAAATATAAAAATTAAAAATACTACTCCGGAGCCAGTGTTAAGCTCTATAATAATAGAGCTACCAAAACAACTAAGTTTTGATGCGATGGGGATCTCAAAGCAAAAAGAACTAAGGATAGGCAATATAGGTCCGAACGAAGAGAAATTTTCCTCAATAGATGTATATGGAGGCCTGGCTACAGATAAAGGAAATTATACCATTACCTTTACTGCATTTATACATTATAGGGACTATGCCCATGTAATAAATGAAATGAGGAAAAGATCAATCCTTGAAGCTATATAATTTTTCTATCATCGTCTTTTTTATCGGCCATGGGACTTTTAATAGATTCTGTGATTTTTTGTATTTGTTCTGTTATGTCTCTTCCTTTTTTTGTAAGTGTTATTTCCTTTATCCTTCCATGTTTTTCAGATAATATTATACCTACTTTTTCACAAGATGCCAAGAATCTGCTTGTATGTACATAAGTAACTCCAGTAATTTTCGCTATATCTGAGATATACAGCTTTTTATCCTGTTTTAAAAGTGCAATAAGTATCCTAATTTGTTTTTCTTTAAATATCAATATGCTATTTTCGTTCATAATATCCAATTTTATACCAAATGGGCAGAGGTAATTAATAACATTGATTTCTTAGATAAGTATATAAATATACTTCATTATATATTTTTAGATATTCCCAATTAGGTGTATATATGGTAAAGTATATGATAGCAGAACAGCTTGTAGGTAAAGAAGTGGTAACCAGCGATGGTTTTGATCTTGGCAAATTCGTAGATGCTGAAGTAAATGAGGGCAGCGGAAAGTTGAATATTCTTTTCATAGAGCCTAACGTAGATAGCGAGTTAGTAAGCAAGATGTCAGTGAAGAGTGGAAAGTTAAGTGTTCCATATACTAGCGTTCTAGCGGTTAATGACTTCATAGTAGTAGATAGAAAAGGATTAGTCTAAGGTGATTTAAATTTTAATTGCCGGTGGCGACGAAGCCGGTCGTGGAGCAGTTGTAGGTCCATTAGTAATAAGCTTAGTTAGTATCTCTAAAGGAAAGGAGAGCAAGCTTGCAAAGATAGGGGTCAGGGACTCTAAACTGCTGACACGTAGAAAAAGACTTTTTTTGTTCGATGAGATATACTCTTTAGCAGAAGAAATAAAGATCTATAAAATAACTAATACAGAAATAAATAAAGCCATGTCAAGCAAAATCTCAATAAACGAGCTTGAAGCACTTAATTTTGCTAAACTTATAGACTCATTTGAAAGTAATCCTGAACGTATATTTTTAGACTCTCCAGATGTAATTTCTGAAAGATTTGGCGTTAGGGTAAGCCTCTTTTCAAAGAACAAGATGCTGGTCGATGGTATTAAATACTCTGCAGAAGAAAGAAAAAACAAGGAAAAGATAAAGATAATATCCGAGCATAAGGCAGACGCAAGATATCCTGTAGTCTCTGCTGCAAGCATAATATCCAAAGTAACAAGAGATAAAGAAATAGAAAAAATAAAGGAAAGTACTGGTATTGATATAGGCTCTGGCTATCCTTCAGATTCATACACTATAAATGCCATAAGAGAAAATCTAGGTACTGGTTTGCTTATGCCATATCTGCGTCATGAGTGGCAAACAATAAAAAATATACGTCAGTTAAAAATCGACGATTTTATATTAAAACTAAAATAATCATTTTAACGACTGAAAACCGAAATATAACCAAATCAAAACCAAAGTAAAACCAAATCTATTTATAAATGCGACGCATAAATATTTTTGAGTTCTATGAGTAAGATTGGAAAGACAAAGAAGGATATACTTAAGATTCTTTCAAAGAAGCAGTACACTATAACTGACATCAGCAATATTCTGCATTTATCTCCTTCTACTGTAAAGCAGCATTTCGACGAGCTTCAAGAAATGGGAGCTATAGAACTCGTACAGAATGAGTTTATAAAGAGGTGGAAGTACTACAAAGCAACTCCAAACTTCAATCTATCTGTTGGAAAATCTGAAAATCAGTTCAAAAATATAGTTCCGTATGCTGTAGGTTCATTCTTTTTATTGATTGCAATATCTGCTATAATTCTTTTTTCTGGTGTTTTACATAACGCATCTCAAAGTACCTCTACTTTGAATTCATCAAAAAATACATCTATTAATAATAGCGGATCTGGGTTTATTCTTTCACTTGCACTTACCGATCCTCCGCATGTGCCTGCAAATACTAAAGAATTAATCTTAAATTATTCTTCGTTTTCAGTAAATGTTTTAGATAACAATGGTAAATACTCGTGGATAAATGAAACTGGAAGCGGAAGCGTTAATTTGATGTCATTGGTAAATGTAAGTCAAATACTCGGAAATGCTAATTTGGCATCTGGAGATAAAGTAATTGGAGCTTCATTATCTATAAAATCTGCAAGTATAGAGATAGGGAATACTACATATCCTGTTGTAATCACACAAAAAAAATTATATGCAAATCTTTCATCAAATATAACTATTGATTCAAACTCAAGCATATTACTAGACTTCTCTCCTACAGTTTCAAGCATATACTCTCAAAACACAACAACCTTTGTTATGCTTCCATCGATAAAAGCTGTATTTTATGGCAATTATACATACCAGGGCGGTAATAAGTATGCAATAGGTAAAAAAATAAATTTAAGCTACAATCAAATATCATATTTGGGTAAGTTTAAATCTAATCTTACAATACTCTATGCTAATGTAACGCAGTTTAAAAATTTCTCAAACCTTTCTTATTCTATATCAATAAAAATAAAAAATAATGGAAGCAAGGCAATGTCTATAAAACAGGTAATATTCTCTGGACAGCTTACTTCTCATATATTTGCCAATAATGGCTCAGAGATAATCATACGCAACTATGGATTTCCAAACTGGAAGCTTAATATATCAAACATGCCTACAACAGTTCAACAAAGGCAGATAAGGATAATATCAAACATTGGCAATAACAGAGCCCTAAACGATGATTATAACGATAATTATAACAGCATGTTAGTTCAAGGCAAAACTTATTCTAATTATTCAAATGCCACTTTTGTAAATAAAAAAATGTTTAATAGCACGCAGGTTAACAGATCGGATAATCTTATAAGAATAGGATTCGGTGGACAATATGTTTCAGAAGAGGATGTGGGGATAAATATGGTTTACCTACATCAGATCATGTTCTTTATTTCTCAAAATGGAAGCATGATTCTTCCTCAAAACAACTCAGCTTTGTACATGCTAAACAACTCAGGTTACTCTATAGCTCCTGGTGCTACGGCTACTATTACATTCAATGGAGTTATATCCTGTGGAAATGGCAAGATATTTGGAACTCTTCTAAATGGGAGTACCTACAATTTAATTATACTTGGAAATAACGGCTCATTTTCACATTCAAATGTCACGGTTAATTGAAAGTAAAAATACAAACCAAGCAGTCTCTAAAGTTTACACATTTACATTTACATATACAAAAATTATGGCAACTGATAATTGTTTATCCATGAACCGCTGTAAAGATCATTATAAACAAATCCGTTGTTTAGATTTCCACTATAATCATTTGCATTGCCATTCAGCGGCCACCATCCTACCAAAGAGTTTAAATCAACGGGCGCACCGCCTATTCCCTCATTATATAATGTTGTGATGTCAGATAGGCCTATGCTTTTATTGTATATCTGTACATCTGCAATAGAGCCATTAAACCATTCTGCATTTCCATAAGTAATACCTGCATAACCTGTAGAAACGGCGCCTATAGTAAGATTCGAAGGTACATAAGTCATTGAGTTGCTAACTATTTGGTTTCCTATCTCTTGTCCATTGGCGTACCAGTACTTTTCACTTCCGTTTAACGCTACTGCGACAAAGATCCATTTATCAAAAGAAGCTCCAGGTATTGGAAAACCATCCCCTACCCAGTCTCCTGGGTTTGCAGGTTCAGCAGTATCCCACTCTATACAAAGGCCAGGGTTATTACTCGGGCTACATGCATGTGGCAGGTTATTGTAATCTAATTTAAGGCCATATTGTTCTTCTTTGTCTACTATATCGTGAAAAGGAGCTCCGACAACGTAAATCCATGCGGTTATAGTTATCTGATTGCCTACTATATTCAACTGGCTGTTTATTTGGTTTGAGTTGTACACCTGTACATAATCTCCTACGCCTCTTGATATAAGAACAAAATCAGGCAGCTCTCCATTGCAAAGTCCTTCAAGATTTATATCATACGTGCTGCCAATTCCATCTGGCCTAAATACTGTACACGCACCAGCTTGAACTCTAGGAGTTAATGGATTACTATTAAGAAAACCTAATTGAAAAAGCAGCGCTAAAACAATTGCAACAAGCAATAGTGACCAACCATAGGTCATTAAGTATTCAATAGCAGTTTGTATCTTTACTTTTTTTTCTTTTTTCTCTATTTTCTTCATATAGTATCCTTATACCTACTACTGTTAATATTAAAATACTTATTAAACATTACATTCTTAGTTTTTCTCATTATCTATATCTAAATTATAATCTAAATTATAATTTATAAAAAGAAAATATAAAAGAAATTTTATTTAAATATATAAATAAAAAATAAATAAAAGGAAAAAGCCCCCGGCGAGAATCGGACTCGCGACCTTCTGCTTACCATGCAGACGCTCTTTAGCGAGACAAAATAAATCCTACCACTGAGCTACAGGGGCATCTGATAATATTTATATATAATCGTTAAATACCTTGCTCTCCAATTCATAACTGCGAGGTTTACATTAAATAAAATAATAAACAATAATATCGTGGTAAATTAAATGAAAATAATAAGTTTCAACAGTGTAACCAACTTAATAAAACTTGTACCTGAATCTTATGATGATTTATACTTGTTGGCAATACTGCTTGACAAAAACGATAAAATAGGCTCGAGAAGCTACAGACGCTTCAAGTCAACAGAGGATGATGTTGGAGAACAAAAAGAGGTTTTCATACGTATATCTTTAGAAAAGGCAGAGATAGATAAGAGCGCTTGGAGACTAAGGCTTAATGGAAAGATAATAGAAGGAAATCCTATAGAGTTTGTAAGGCTAAACAGCTATCATACATTAAATATAGGGATCTCAGATTTAATAGAGGTCGAAAAGCCAGAGTGGAAAGAGTATATCTTAAAGCGTCTAAAACAATCGGTAGTCGACGCTAAAAAACCAAAACTTGCAGTAATAGCTTTTGATGATGAAAAAGCTACCGTTGCATATATTCGTGGCTATGGCATAGACATAACTACCGAGCTTTATAGCAAGCTTAGCAAGAAGCTAAGCGAGAAGGAGTTCGAAAAGCTAAAGCAACAGTACTTCGATTCTATAATAAAGTTAATCTCAGGTCTAGATGTTGGTATAGTTATACTTGCTGGGCCAGGTTTTACTAAAGAAGACATTAAAAAATATATAGAGGTTAAGGGCATTAAAATTAATAAAAGGCTATTTTACGAGTCTTGTAGCGATCCTGAACGTTCTGGAATAAGGGAGGTAATGCAAAGTGATACTGTGTCTAAAATATTCGAAAATGAGCACATTAAAAAGGAGTTCGAGTACTTAAATATATTTCTAAGTTCGCTGAGAATTGGATCATCGCTTTCAGGAATAGATCGCGTGTCTGCTGCTTTAGATAACTACGCTATAAGTGTGGTGCTTGTTAATGATTCTGTGCTATGGGAAGAGGAAGTTAAGAAACTGCTTGAAAAAGCCGATAAACAAAATGTCACAATAGAGATATTTAATTCTGAAGATGATGCTGGAAAGCAACTGGCGTCTTTCAAAAATATAGTTGGTATAGAAAAATATCTCCTGAAAAATTAAGCTCCTATGTTTTCTATCTGTACTGCCTGAAATCCACTGCCACATGTCTTTACCCACTCTACTGCTATTTGATATATGCCAGAATTAAGAAATGTCTGTCCAGTATAACTGTTAACTCCGTTACGCGCATTCCATGATCCTCCATTCAAAAGTGAAGTCCAGGTGCTGCTACTTTGCTGTTTGTAATATATCTGTATAGCGTTTGTTGCGTATGCATTTACCGTTATGGTATTTCCCTGATACATCTGAAATGTAGAGTAAGCTACTGAAAGTATAGAGTTATATGGCGAAGAACATGCAACATTCTGTGAGTTAAGGTTTGAGAGTATTCCTGGAAAGTTCTGTACCTTTTCGTTAAGGTAATACTGTCCTACATACTGACCACTTCCAAAAGCGTAAGATATGCTATTTTGTGTTCTATATCCTACAAAATCTCCATTTTGAAGCAATGTATAATTATATGGTAGTATTGGCGTACTAGGCTCAATTTCTAAGCGTATAGAACTTGGAAGTTGACCAGCTATTACTACAAACGGTGTTATTTCTGTGTTTGATGGATAAGCATCAAATGAACCTCCATATACACTTGTGTTGTATTGGCATGCGGTACTATTCAACGAATAACTCTCTGAGTTGCAATATCCGGCATTTATATTGAATATACCATAAGCTACCTGCCCGCTTTGAACAAAGTTTGGAAATACTATCTCACAAATTGTTTCTTGAGCTGGATATAAGAATGCAGGAGAACATAATCCTGTGCCTTTAGCGCTTCCTACAGTGGCAGAAATGCTAGTTATATTTACCGGTACTGTTTGGCTATTTATAAGAGAAATGTCTACTATAGAGTAAGTATTTGTTATATTGCTATAAAACTCAACAAAATTGCACTCTAAGTTACTATAAGATGTACATGTGGTGTCTTGTATAGTATTTACATAAGTTGTAAGAAGAACAACGGCAGTAATTGCTATTCCTAGCAAAATAAACATAAAGCCATATGTACTCATAAACTCTACAGTTGCTTGCGCTTTCATTATTCTCGTATTATAATAATTAGCAATATTTTATAAACCTGCTTTACATCATCCTTAAAGATTTTTTCTACTTATTTATTATTGTGGTACTTTTGGAACTTAAAACAGAGCAAGTACATGCCATTGTTTCTGATCTTATCGGTAAATATTATAGGTCTGCAAAAGACATATCCCCTGAAAGGATAAATCAAAGAGAGTTCGGTATTGGAGATTTTGAAACTAAAATACGTTTTAGGCATCTCTCGTTTTTAAGTGATTTTGAGTTCAGAGAGTATTTGATTAAAAATGCTCCGCCTTATGTATCTTGCTCAACTGCTTTTTACAAATATCCTACTTATAGACCGATGGAAAATAAACAGTGGCTAGGGTCAGAATTGGTTTTTGATTTAGACGCTACCGATATGAAATTAAACTGTAGGTTGAGCCATGGAACTTCATGGGTGTGTGAAGAGTGTCTTTCAAGTGTAAAAGCCGAAGCAATTAAACTCATAGAAGAGTTTCTAGTGCCTGATTTTGGCTTTTCAGAAAAAGAGATATTGCCAAACTTCAGCGGCAATCGAGGTTATCACATACATATAAAAAACGAAAGTGTATTGCAATTAGATGGAAACGCAAGAAAAGAACTTAGCGATTATATTTCTGGATATGGTATAGAGTTTTCTGATTTTTTTAAAATGGAGGAGTTCAGAAGAGAAAGTGGGAGAGTTGGAAAAAAGTTAGTAGGTCCAAAAAGTTCAGATAAAGGATGGGGCGGCAAGATAGCACGTAACTTTATACATGAGTTAGAAAAAGGACCAGAAAGTCTTGAAGCTATAGTAGTAGAAAAGAATATAGCAAAAAATCTATATAAGAAAAGGCCCTTGATAGAGATGGGCATAAACAATGGAAATTGGGATATGGTCTATATAAAAAACAAAGAAGCTTTTTGGTTAGATGTAATAAAAAAACAGGCAATACTTCAGAGCGATAAGATAGATAAAAATGTAACTAATGATCCATCTCACATGGTCAGGCTACCAAATACAATACATGGCGAAACTGGTCTTATTTCAAAACGCTTAAGCATTTCAGAGTTAAAAAGATTCGATCCTATGAAGGATGCAATAGCCTTTAAAGACGGTAGCATCGATGTCATCGCAAATACAACACAACAACTTGCTATAAACGGAGAGAGCTTCGGTCCCTATGATAATCAAAAGGTCACTCTTCCTATTTACGCAGGGGTATATCTTTTACTTAAAAATATGGCAAAAGTAGTAGAATAAGTATGAACGATGCAACCTCTTCTTTACATGTATTTACCTGCGGCTATGCAAAAGATATTTAAATACATTTGACTATAAATATTAAGTATTCTGTACTGCCTCTATTATAGGTGTTGTATTCCTGCTTTATCTGGCAGGTGCATCGTTGTAAGTAATCGAGGAGTTAATATTCTACTAAAAGTAGATTCGGGCAGATATGGTGCTTCAAATGGGCGCATATAAATATATCAAAGAGAGTTTTCAAAACGAATACAAAAATAGAGATTCCATAATGAAAGAACGAGTTTCATCATGGAGAAAAGGAGCATCTCTTCAAAG
>JAJZLO010000034.1 GCA_021803405.1 Microcaldota archaeon
CATAAGTCATTAGATACTCCATGGCAGACTGCGCTTTTGATGAACCTTTTAAGAAAAGAGTATGATGCTCAATTGAAAATTGGACTTTGAGTTTTTGATTTAATTTTTTATAGGATTTATTAAGGTTAAACATAAAAAATATTAAAACATTTGTATATTTATATTTATGTAAGTTGTTGTTAAGTTATTTTTTGAAGTTGAATATTAGATTTGCATTATAGTAGGATTATAAAAAATAAATAAAAGAAAATAAAAGAAAAAAACAAATAAAAAAATAAAATAAAACGTACTTACATTTCTGCTGCTATGCTACCTATCATAGACAAGACAAATCCAAGTATTGCATACCATACCAATGCTGGTGCTGATACACTGCCTGCAAAGAGAGCTATTAAGGTAATACCTCCTACCATAGATGTTTTTGACACCCAATGTTTGGAGTTAGCTGCATTCTTTATCAAGCCAAAGCTTGCAAGGAACAGTCCTATAGAACTTATTACACCGACTCCCACGAATAGAGGCAGGAAGAATGAACCTACTCCTCCGAACAAAACACTGCTAGGTGTCCATCCAGATTGTAAACCCATTAAAAGGGAGTATGCGACATATAGATATGCCAAGGATCCAAGAAAAGCTAGGATGAAGCCCAAGGCACCATTTCCAGATTGTTTATTTGCAGATTTTGCCATATATTTCACTTATATTAAATAAACTCTAAGCAGGAGCATATAAATAGTTTTATTATTGTTAGACAATAAACGAAAGTATCTAAAATATGCAACGACATAACCGTTCTGATACCTTAGAGCTTAAATCTTAACTTTTGCTTAACTTAACTTTTACTTAACAATGTGAATGAAAAAGCCCATAACATCGTTTACTATGGGAAAGATCACAGGTCATATTATGCTACACGATTTTTCGATAAGAGCTGACTCTGAGAGTTTGGCATAAGTTATGAACCTATGTGCATTATATCCAATTTTTGAAAGATTTTTTGCAAAAATAGATGGATTTGAACCTCTTCCAAATGTATAAATGACCTTTGGGCGACATAGCTCTATGTAATCAATAGATTGCGAAAAATCAGCATGATCACTCAATGGAAACTGCACATCAGCACCCATATTAAAGGTTTTTGCAAAACCAGTAGCTACAGCGGTGAATATCCTTTTAGAGTATGCCCTGCTTAAAGAGACGCTTAGCTCCTTAAGCTTAGAGTTTTCAACTATACCTACAAAGTTTCCTTTTACCGCATTATTGAAGTTCTCTTCGTCTTCATATATTGAGGAATATGATAAATTGAATCCATTTTTTTTATATATAGAGTTTATCTCGGATATCTTACGGTCTACTATTGGAGAGATGCCAATGTCATTAAGTATTTTTATTATGTCCTGGGCTTTTCCAAGAGAGTATGCACCAAAAAGAACTATGCCTTTCTCTAACTTTGAAGCCACGTAATGTTGCATTGCGGTAACTACCTCTTCTTTTTCATCGAACTTTACATCCGGATCAGGATATGTAGAGTCTATTATTAGTATATCTGCTTGAATAGGCTCAAGCTTTTCAGCTAGTATTGGCTTATCCATTTGGAAATCTCCACTATAAAGCACTGAAAAGCCGTTATTTGTTTCGGCGTAAAGCTGCTTAGAACCCATTATATGTCCGGATGGCAAAAGCTTCGTTCCTGAAAGCTCTTTTTGCCTCTTTATCTCTATTCCTTTCCTAGCCTCAATTAAATCTAAGGTAAGGTCACTTGCAAGTATGGGCTTTGATTTGTTTACTCCACTAGTATGGTCGCTATGAGCGTGAGAAACAAAGTTTATTGTAGAGGACTTATCACGTTCATCTAATGATATCTCATGACCTGAAACTGCAAGCCCCATACATAGTCGCCGGAAACTTTTAACATCTGAAGGCTTATATATTTTCTTTAATAAAATAATACTTAAAGTCTATTTTAGGTATTAATATGGCTGAAAAAGTAATAATTATAGGATCTGGTCCTGCTGGCCTTTCTGCCGCTATATACGCGTCTAGAGAAGGTTTTGAACAACTTGAGTTAACAAGTGTGGTTGAGAACTTTCCTGGCTTTCCAGATGGAGTAGATGGACCAGAGATAGTAAAACTATTGAAAAAACAAGCCGAGAAGTTTGGAACAAGATTTCTTAATAAAGATGTAAGTAAGGTAGATTTATCTTCAAGGCCGTTTAAGATCTCAGTAGAGGATAAAGACTTTGAAGCTGATAGTATAATAATAGCCACAGGAGCTAACGCTAAATGGCTTGGTATAGAATCCGAGAGTAAATTTATAGGCAAAGGTGTGTCTAGCTGTGGAACATGCGATGGTCCTTTTTTTAAGAATAAAGATGTAATTGTTGTTGGTGGAGGCGACACCGCTATGGAAGACTCTATTTTTCTTACTAAATTTGCAAAGTCGGTCACTATAGTACATAGAAAGGATACTTTAAGAGCAAGTAAAATAATGCAGGAACGTGCGCTCTCGAATCAAAAAATAAAGTTTATATGGAACTCAGCAATAGAGGAGATACTTGGAGATAATATAGTAAAAGGAGTAAAAATTAAAAATCTTATAACTAATGAGATGACAGAAATGAAGATAGATGGTGTTTTTGTAGCCATAGGATACAAACCTAACACCGATATCTTCAAAGATCAACTTAAGCTTGATGAAAATGGTTATATCGAAACTATAGATGAAGTAAAAACAGATATTGATGGTGTTTATATAGCAGGGGATGTCGCGGATAAATACTATAGGCAGGCAGCAACAGCAAGCGCAAGCGGAGTCAAGTGTGCACTACACGTTAGAGATTACTTATCTGCTTTATATTATGATAAAGAAAAAAAGGAAAAAGAAAAAAAATAAAAATGTAAGTTATTAACTACTCTTCTTCATCTGGTTTGACTCTCTTTGTTGATGAAGTTTTCTGTAATCTTTTTGGGTTTTTAGATTTTTTAGGTATTTCTTCATCATCTGATAAAGAAGTATCTTCACTATCTTCAGATTCCATAGAGTTATTTGTTGAAGATTTTTTAGCCTTGAGTTCATCTAGCTCCTGTCTTAATTGTGATATTTGATCTTGAAGCGATGTTTCATCTTCTAAATTAGTATCGATATCTTCATCTGATACTTGAGCCTTTTTATTGCCTGATAGCCATCCCTGATCGTCTTCTTGAGTTTCTGCTTCTGAAGTTTCATTGTTATCTGAAGAAAATGAATAATCATCTTCTTCTTTCTGCAAGTTATCCTTACTATTTTCGCTTTCAGAATCTTTTGTATTTTTCATGTAATAATCTGCGTCGTTATCTGAAAAATATTTTTTTGGAGAGACTTTACTTTCTTGTGGATAGGTATACTCATCAGGCAAAGAACTAGCTTCTGAATGTATTAAGTAAATAGAGTACAATACTGCAATTATAGCTATTGCCCCAGCAGATATACTGTAGATCTTGTTGTTCATTACCATGGCGAATATAGCAAAAATAAGTGCTATTAATACAAGTACAGCCACAACGTATTCACTAATTTTATTCATTCATATACACCTTGTTATAATCATAATTTTATAGATCTTTTGTTATGTTTTTTATAGAAGTAATCTTTCTCTTCCTGTAAAGAATAATTAATGCACATAGGCCAACTATAATAGATAATATTGGAAGGAAGTTTATTTTTGAGCCGTTTTCATATTCATACTTTATAGTATTAGTAGCGTAATATGCATTTCCTGTGGTATTAAATGTAAAGTTATACTGTCCAGGAAGGTATGATGTGTAATTTATTGTATTATTAGTAGAACCAACAAATATCCCATTAACATACAATCTTCCAGAAAGTACATTGTTGTGGGAAAGTATCTGCGCTGATGTAGTGCAACTATAATTATAATCAGTATTATTCTTACATATCTTAGTAAATCTTAAACTTGGCTGGAAGTAAGGCTTGAATATTGTCTGATTTATAAACGTGCCAGAATCTATATCTTTACCTTGGACCAGATATTTACCAGCAGGAAGCCAGCTTGCGTCAAAGAATGCTATTCCGGTTCCTTGTGAAACTTGTTTTCCATTAAATCTTATTATTACTGTGTCATTTAACTGCGTGCTTTCTACGGTGACCGTATAATTTATTATTGATAAGTTTAAGTATACTGGTGTTGTTGGCTTTCTGAACTGAGGAGGTGAGGTAGGCTTTTGATAATAACATACATCATATGATGCAACACTTACGTTGTTAGTATAGTTTACAGGTTTTATATAAGAGATATTTACAAGTTTTATATAAAATCCATTTCCAGATACATTTGATAAAGTGTATTGCTCATTTTTATTGATTGGATAGTATGAACCATTTATTATGAAATCATCATAGCCGTTGAATATATATTTGTTTAAGATGGTGAAGTTAGTTTGTTCTAGTTTGAATGATTGGACACTGCTTTCTGTAGAGTTTATTACTGTATAACAACTGCTATTAATTGAAGAGAATGCAAGTATTGGAGCTAACCTCAAGTTATTTGATGGTGGTTGTGGAGGTGGTCCCCCGCCGTTGTTTGAAGGAACGGTAGTTGTTGGTAAAGTAGTAGGTGACGTTGTAGGAGAGGTGGTTGTTGATGAGGTAGTTGAGGTTGTAGATGTTGTTTGTGAAGTAGTTAGTGATGTTGTTGGTGAAGTTGTAGTTATAGTAGTTGTTGATGTTGTTGAGGTTGTAGGAATAGTCGTAGGAATAGTAGTTGTTGAGGTTGTTGAAGTTGTAGGTACAGTAGTTACTGAGATTGTGCATGGAGTGTTTCTTGAAAAAATACCATATATCCATGAGCCTACTGTGAGTTCATAATTGAAATTTCCACCTGTATTAGAATATAAGTTATACTGCCCTATTGAGGTTACAGGGCTTGGAAAGTAATTGTTATCATTAAACCACACTAATGCCTGCTGGTTCATGTAGGTTATTACAGGATAAGGATTATTTTCGATTATTTGATAATTTGCTATACTCATTGGAATACACATGGTAAGAAGTGTTGTTCCTCCACCACCACTACATGCCGAGTATCCCCTCTCTCCGGATGAGCCCTGACAGATCATGCCCTCTATACCACCTGAACTTTGAGTTGTTGTGGTTGTTGAAGATGTAGTCGAAGTTGTAGAAGAAGTAGTTGATGTTGTTGGAACTGTAGTTGTTGATGTAGTCTGAGTTGTTGTTAATGCATTTACCATTACAGTTACATATGCAGCTTGTTGATTACCACCATTTACCGCTGTTGCAACTAAACCAAAAGTATACTGCCCAGGAGGCGTTGAACTTGATGTCTGAAAAGAATAAGATTTTGATGTTGCGCCAGGTATTAAAAATATAGTGCTCTGACCAGGCATCTGTTCATACCATTGATAAGTAAAAGGAGCTGTAGAACCAGAAGCGCCAGAATCTACCAGAGTAGAAGATCCACCTTGTGTTATAGCTGGAGGACTTGCGATCGGGGTAGCCAAAGATATTGAAGGCATAGGCGCTGAAGATTCTGGAATAAAAATACCATATATCCATGAGCCTACTGTGAGTTCATAATTGAAGGGTTGTGAGTTGCTTTGAATATATACATTGTAAGAACCTATTGTTCCATAGTTATAACCTTCAGAGTTAAACCATGCTAACGCAACATTATTCATATAATTAATTACCGCACCATAATTTCCGTTTTGAGTTTGTTGATCTGCAATGTTTTGAGGTATGTATATTTTAATTAATATTGTTCCACATGCCGAGTATCCCCTCTCTCCGGATGAGCCCTGACAGATGTTACCTATTGCAGAATAAGGAGTATTATTAAGAGGTATACTCATAGCAAAAGTTGCAGATAACGATAGGTATGTAAAAATTGCAAGTATAGCAAGTATATTAATTTTTGATATCATAAAATAAACCCAAATTAAACTAAAATATTTTTAATTTTTACATTAAAAACAGATATTGATTAGTTTTTTAGATATATATAGGTTTGTAAAAAGGTTTAAATAGATGTACTGATAAACTATAGGTTTTTAAAAATGCTCTTAAAAAAGTAAAAAATAGTTAGTTGTAAATAATCAGATTAAAAGCTAGATTAAAGAATGGTTAAATTAACATGCTGACGAAATTATTTTTATTTGACTTGGCAAGTAGTATTGATAATCAGTATAACCACAATTTCCATCAAGATATGTGTAAAGGCTATCACTTATTCCAGAAATTTTAAACCCAATCTGCGTTATATTATATGTATATATATTATTTTGATTTCCAGTAAGTTTCATTACATACATTCCAGTATTATATCCAAACAAAGTTACAGTGTTAAAATTGCCAGATGCATTCAAATATAATGTAGCTCCATTTTTAACAAAAACAGATAAAGTAGCTGAACTTTCATTTAGCAAAATAAGAGTATTTGATGAAATTGTCAAATTACTATATAAATTTGAGTTTGATCTATTAATAAAAATTGTATTCGAGTATATATATGCAGGAGCTACTTTGTTAAAACTTGAGAGTGTACCTATAGTGAAGGAAAACATTAGGTATATTACTAGAAATATAAAAAATAGCACAATTAATTCCAAAGCGTGATCCTTAATCCACACATACAACACAAATAAGTTCTATAATAAAAAGTATTTATTACTTTACTTTGCAGATAAGAATATTGAACTCTTGAATACGTAAATAATAAGAGTTAAATATTAAAGGACTCTAACCCTATTTTTAACGTCTTAATTTTTATTTGCAGGGGGAGAGATTTGAACTCTCGCACCCGCTAAAGGAACGGGTCCTAAGCCCGTCGCATTTGGCCAAGCTCTGCCACCCCTGCACGTTACGCTGATTTGACTTATTGATAAAGTTATTTTGATTATTAGTTAGTAAGTATTATATTAATTTATCTACATAAAAGTATAGTTATAATATTTGATGATATTTAGTGGTCATTTTATGATTAATACAAAGTATGTTAGAGACAATATAAAAAGCATTAGAGAGTCTATGGATAAACGTAAGAGCAAGTATCCATTAGATGAGCTACTTAAACTTGATGAAGACTCTAGGACAATCCAAAAACAGATACAGGATTTACAAATGAAAAGGAATAAAGGCAGCAAGGAAATATCTGAGGCTAAGAAATCAGGCAAGCATGTGGATGAATCAAAGGCCAATGAACTTGCAGAAATAGGAGATCAAATAACAGAGCTTGAAAAGAAAGCATCTGCTGGAAAAGAGCGAATTGATGAGTTAATATGGAACATGCCAAATACGCTTGATGATAGCGTACCTTATGGAAAAGATGATACCGAAAATGTAGAGATTAAAAAAGTAGGAGCTATAAGGAAAAAGGACATGCCAACCCATTCAGAGATACTTGAAAAATTAGATCTTGTCGAACTTGAACAAGCTGCAAAGGTATCTGGAGCTAGATTTTATTATTTTAAAGGAGAGTTAGCCCTTCTTGAACAGGCACTCATACACTTTGCTATAGACAGATTAACAAAGAAAGGTTATGAGCTTATTGCACCGCCATTGATGCTTAAGAAAGAGTACTACAGAGGTGCTACGGCTCTTGGAGACTTTGAGGAGCTTTTGTACAAGGTGGCTGATACAACAGAATCAAAAGCTAGGAAGGATTATGAACATATCGATGATGAGCTCTTTCTAATTTCCACTTCGGAGCATGCAATTGCTGCTCTAAATTCAGGAAAGATTTTTTCAAGCAATGATTTGCCTAAAAAATATATAGGAATTAGCCCATGTTTTAGGCGTGAGGCTGGTTCTCATGGCAAAGACACTAAAGGAATCTTCCGTACACACCAATTCAATAAGGTAGAGCAGTTCATAATATCTAAGCAGGAAGACTCTGAAAAATTTTTTGATGAACTGATCAACAACACAGAAGAGCTTTGGAAGGAATTAGAGATACCTTACCATGTAATAAATATATGCACAGGAGATATAGGAACTGTGGCTTCTAAAAAGTATGATATAGAAGCTTATATGCCAGGACAGGATAAGTTCAGGGAGGTAGTTTCTTGTTCTAACTGCACCGACTGGCAAAGCGTGAGGTTAGATATAAAGTATGATGAAAAGGGAGAGAGAAAATATGCACATACTCTTAACTCTACCGCAATTGCAACTGGAAGAGCACTGGTTGCCATAGTGGAAAATTACTACTTAGATAATGGAAATATAAGGGTTCCAGATGTACTTATACCATATATGAATGGAATTAAGACCATAGGTAAAAAGTAAAATTTGCAAAGATTAATAATAATTTGCAATGTATTATCAATGTGATAAGATGGGAAATATGATGAAATCCAATTTAAGCATACTTATGGGAGTAATAATAGGTCTTGCTGATATTTATTGGACTTATACCAGCTACTTTGATACAACCTGGCTAGTTTTAGGAATAATAATATTTATTGCCGATATAATATGGCTTTGGATTGATATAGGATTCAGAAAAAAATAATGATTTTATGAACAAAAATATAACAAGGGCATCTGTACTGCTTTCCTTCTTTATGTTATTCTTTATGGCGATGCCAATATATGCTTACGGACTTGGCACCTCAAATATCTCATTAAATACTACAAGTATAAGCATAACCCAAGGACAAAGCACAAAGATTAGCTATAATGTTAACTTAAGCACAGGAAGCGTATGGGGAACTAGGGTTAACATTACCGATTCGCAGTCATTACTTTCAAATGGAATAACAATAAATTTAAGTACAGGAATGCAGAATCCACCATTTTCAGGAACCGCTACGATAAGTACTAATGCAAATACAAAAGTAGGAACATACACAGTATTATTTGCAGCAACAGGTGATGATCCCACAACTAATCCAATAGGACTTACAGTTAAGGTAAATGGAAATGAAAGCACAACGATCGTACCTGCAAATACAAGCAACAAAACAAATACAACGACAGTTTCTACAACAAATACGACCTCAACAAAGAAAACGACAAGTAATATAGAACCAGGAGGCTCTGTAATCACTGCACAAAATAACAATAAAAGTAATATAAATCAAAATACAGGAACATATGGCACTTCGCTACCGGAGTATATATCTATTTTTGCCGTTATAATACTTTTTGCAGTAATAATCATACGCCTTAAAATGCTATAGTATAAGAGCATCTTGTTTTTTATTTTTATATTTTTATAAAATGTAAAAATATATTATTTAAATGATATATAAAACAAAAATGAAATAATGTTGAATTGAGATGAAAAGTGATTACAATATATTAAAAGAGATGAAAAGATTACGTTCGATTAAAGGTTACGGTACGGAGCTTATAAGTGTCTATATACCAGCAGGATATCAAATAAATGAGGAGATATCAAGATTAAGACAGGAGTATAGTGAGTCGTCTAATATTAAATCAAAGCAAACAAGAGGAAATGTGCTTAGTGCTATAGACAAAATAATAGGATACTTAAGACTTTTTAGGGAGACCCCTAAAAACGGCATTGCTGTCTTTTGTGGTAATCTTTCTGACAACCAAAGTAAGGTAGATATAGAACTTTTTTCTATAGAGCCGCCTTCTCCGATAAATGTAAATATTTACAGATGCGACTCCTCGTTTCTTCTTGAGCCGCTTGAGCTTCTTTTAGATAACAAAGATATGTACTTTTTAATAGTCATGGATGGAAGAGAGGCTACAATAGGAACATTAAAAGGCGCGCATATACAAGTAGTGAGGAAGCTTAACTCTACAGCCCATGCAAAGGTACGAAAAGGTGGACAGTCTGCAAGAAGGTATGAACGTGCAATAGAAGAAAGCATAGACGATTATGTAAAAAGAATAAGCGAGAGTATAAATGAGGTATTTTTGCAGCAGCAATTAAAGATAACTGGTGTGATACTTGGTGGTCCAGGCCCAGCTAAGGAAGGTTTCATAAAGGGCAATACACTAAATTATCAGCTTAAACTTCTCGGAACTTATGATGTAGGATACACCGATGAATTTGGCTTGCACGAGCTTGTAGAAAAAGCACAGGATTTACTTAAAGAGGAAGCGGCAGCTAAAGAAAGAAAAATAATTGAGCACTTCATGCAAGAGAGGGTTAGGAATGGACTTGCAACTTTTGGATATGATAATATAAAAAAAGCGTTGGATAACAAGCAGATAAAAACCTTAATAATGAGCGATGAACTTGAGCTGCACAGAGTCACATATAAATGTAGCTCATGCAACAATGTAATAGAAAAGATAGAGTTAGGAGCAGAAAGGCAAAAGAAACATGATTGCGGAGGAACTTTGGAGATTGTCAAGGCAGAAGATGTTGTAGAGGAACTAATAGATCAGGCAGAAAGCACAGGTGTAGAAGTTGTATTCGTAACTAGTGAGAGTTCTTATGGAAAGGAGTTTACTCTCGGATACCATGGATTGGGAGCAATTTTAAGGTATAAATAAGTATTAAAAGTGTATGAGTGCACAGATAAAAAAGAAGAGT
>JAJZLO010000041.1 GCA_021803405.1 Microcaldota archaeon
AAGGCGGAGATGACTGTGAAGCGTGCCAGTAATTGAAGGATGTTGATATAATGAAAAAAATACTTAATGCTTCAGATGTTGATCCTAATAAAATACTTCCAATAAAATATGGTTGGGCGCGCAGTTATTACTTGAAAGGCGTTGCAAATAACTGGACACCTGAAGAAATACCTATGCAGCAGGATATAGAGTTATGGAAAAGAAACTCTCTTTCCGAAGATGAAAGAAGAATGATTATGTGGAACCTTGGATTTTTTTCTACAGCTGAAAGTTTAACCGCAAACAACATAATACTCGCAATATATAGACATATAACAAACCCCGAGTGCAGGCAATACCTTCTAAGACAAGCTTATGAAGAAGCGGTACATACCGAGATGTTCATTTACTGTTGCGATTCTTTAAGCCTTGATCCTGATCACGTATATAATATGTATATGACTGTGCCAAGCATAAAGGCAAAGGATGATTTTGTAGTAGACCTTACACGCTCAATATTTGACAAGAACTTTTCTACTAACGGAGATGACAATATAAGAAACTTCCTTTATGATATCATAGGATATTATATGGTTATGGAAGGTATTTTTTTCTATGCCGGATTTGCAATGATGCTTTCATTTAAAAGATCAAATAAAATGATAGGCATAGGAGAACAATTTGAGTACGTCTTAAGAGATGAAACGGTACATTTCTCTTTTGGAGCAGATTTGATAAATACAATAGTAGCCGAAAACCCACAGGTTTGGACAGATCAATTTAAGTCATCGGTAATAGAAACTATTAAAAAAGCCGTAGAGTTGGAGGTCGCATATGCAAAAGACTGCCTCCCAAAAGGAATAGATGGAATAAATGCAGATGTGGTAAAGGAATATGTTGAGTATATAGCAGATAGAAGGCTTGAAAAAATTGGTTTGCCAATACAGTATATGTCTAAGAACCCATTCCCATGGCTTAGCGAAATAACAGACCTGCCTAAAGAAAAGAACTTTTTTGAGACCAGAGTTACAGAGTATAAGACAGGCGGACAGTTAAAATGGGAATAGATAACTATAATAATAAATTTCTCTTTAGAAAGAAAGAGATATATGCTTAATTCTACAATTATTTATGATATTATGAATAAGGCTCCTGAAGGGATGCAAAATGTTGAACAAAGTATTAGTTCCCTCTTACCTCATCGAAAAGATAGTAGAACAGCTGACAGCGAATACTTGAGCATTGTAAATAAGATACTTTCCGAAGGGGAATGGAAAGAAAATAGAACAGGAGTTAAGACGCTTGCAATAGCCGGGGCAATGTTTGAGCATAATATGGAGAATGGATTTCCTCTTCTAACTACTAAAAAAATGCCGTTTAAAAGCATTGCTTCGGAGCTAGAGTTTTTTATAAAAGGTATTACAGACAAAGGATGGCTTCAAGAGCGTAACAACCATATTTGGGATGAATGGGCAACGCCAATAAAAGCGCCTTATGGACATTCACAAGAAGCTAAGAAAAGAATGTTTGAAGAAAGGGATTTAGGACCGATTTATGGCTTCCAATGGAGGCACTTCAATGCTGCTTATGAAGGAGTGAAAAAAGATTATAAAGGACTTGGAATTGACCAATTATCCAACATTATAAATAAATTAAAAGAGGATCCAAATGACAGGCGAATGATTGTTTCTGCTTGGAATCCGCAGCAACTCAAGGAAATGGGATTGCCCCCATGCCATTATGGTTTTCAGGTTACTGTGATTAATGAAAAACTTAATCTTCTTTGGAATCAACGTTCTGTAGATACTATGTTAGGGCTTCCGTTTAACATAGCAAGCTATGCTCTTTTACTACATTTACTTGCAAAAGAAAGTAAATTAAAGGAAGGAAAGCTTGTCGGATTTCTTGCCGATGTGCATATTTACGAGAACCATGTTGAAGGAGCAAAGGAACAGTTGAAAAGAGATCCAAATACATACAGATCGCCAAAGATAACTACAGAAGGATTCACCAATATATTTGAGTGGAATTTTTCTATGACAAAGCTTGAAGAGTATCAAAGTTATCCATCAATAAAATTTGATATAGCAGTTTAAAATGTTTAATAAGGATTGTATGGAAATAGGAATTATTGTGGCTATGGCGAAGAATAGAGTCATAGGCAATAATGGAAAACTTCCTTGGAAAATAAAGGAAGATACCTTACTTTTTAAAGGATTGACAATGAACAGAACGGTAATAATGGGTAGAAAAACATGGCTTTCCCTTCCTAGTATTTTTAGACCACTACCAAATAGAAATAATATAATAATAAGTAAAACCCTTGGTCCACAACCCGGAGCAGTGGTATGTAAAACAATAGACGAAGCGATTGCAGTTGCAGAGAGATTTAACTGTGATGCTTATTGTATTGGAGGTGCGCAGCTTTATTCTGAGATGCTGCCTATGGTAAAGATATTGCATCTTTCACTAGTAAAGGGAATATACTCAGGAGATACTTATTTTCCAGAGATAAATTATGATGAATGGACTCTTGAAGAAACTGCAGAGTTTGAGGCTTTCACATACAAAAGATACAGAAGAAATAAGCCTTAGATATATTATTATATCAAAAAATCCTAAGTTCTTAGTATATTCCCTAGTGAGTATAAGGTAATTAAATGATATTGAAGAGCAGTAAAGAATCCGAGCATAAAAGGCTTTTAGAAAAAAAGGTATGGCTTTTTGATTTTGATGGAGTTATAGTGCCAAGTCCTACAAAAAAAGACCATGAACTTTTTATCTCTAATGTAATAAGACTTATCTCTGATTTTAAAAATATCTCTATAGAAGATGGAACAGAACTTTATAAATCGCTGCAACGTAAAGAAAATAAAACGAATTTGCATGAATTTTTAGTAAAGAACTTCCCAGATATTGAAGAGGATGTTATATTTTCAAGAGTATTTGGAGAGTATAATGAAAAATATAAAAAAATGAAGCCGTATAGTGGCATAACAAATGGCCTTAAAATTCTTTCAAGAAGTAACATTACTTTAGGCATTCTTACAAACAACTCAGGAGAGATAGTAAGGGAGATAATTAAAAGATTTGAGTATCATAGATACTTTAGCGGCATAATAGCTAATGAAGAGTTATATCCTTTTCTTAAGCCTGAAGAGTCTTCGTATAAGATAGCAACAAAAAGTTTTGGAGTTATTCCTGAAGAAACTGTTTTTATAGATGATTCAGAAGAGAATGTTAAGGCTTCTAAAAAACTTGGTATTTTATCTATACATATAACAGATAAGACAACAACTGCAGATAGCGAGGTTGCGGATTTTACCTTTAAGAGTACTAGAAAGTTTTTAAATACCATAGTAAAAGAGATAGCTCGATGAAGTACAAAGGATAAATGAAGGATTTTATTTATATTATTAAAACTCCATATCTGGATAAAGCGGAAACTTTGCAGCTAACTGCTCCACAGAAACCTTTATTTTTTTGAGCTCTTGCGATGTTTTTATTCTATCTTTGAAGTCCTTTATATATGCTAAACGCTCTTCTTTATCTTTAGGAAGACGCTCGTTACCAATCATTCTTATCACTTCTGAAATCATTGTGCCTATATCCTTCATCTCGCTTTCTTTCATACCTCTTGAGGTAATGGCAGGCGTTCCAAGCCTTATGCCGCTTGGATAAAACGCCGATGAGCTTTCTTTTGGAACTGTGTTTTTATTTAATGTTATTCCTGCAATGTCCAATGCTTCTTGCGCAAAAACACCTAGCCCAGAAGAGATGTTTGTCAGATCGGCAAGCAGCATATGATTATCTGTTCCGTTTGTGACAAGCTTTATTCCGTTTTCCATCAAGGATCTTCCGAGCTCTTTTGCATTAGCTACAACCTGCTTTGCATATGTTCTAAACTCCTGAGTTGAAGCTTGTTTTAAAGCTATAGATATAGCGGCAGTTATATGATCATGAGGCCCTCCTTGCATACCTGGAAAAACAGATTTGTCTATCTTTGAAGGTAGCTCAGGATCTTTTGATACGCCTTTCTTAGTTACCATTATCATCGCTCCCCTAGGACCTCTAAGAGTTTTGTGCGTTGTTGTGGTAATTATATCTGCATAAGGCTCGGGGCTTTCATGCACGCCCGCAATAACTAGCCCAGAGATATGAGAGATATCTGCAGCTAGATACGCTCCTACAGAGTCTGCTATATCGGCAAATTCCTTAAAAGGAAGCTTTCTTACATATGCAGTAGATCCTACCCAAATAAGTTTAGGTCTATTCTTTTCAGCAAGCTCCCTTGCTTGCTCTATATCTATATAACCATCATCCTTTACATGATATTGAACGCTTTTGAATAATTGTCCGGTTGCGCTTGAGCTCCAACCATGAGTTAGATGGCCCCCATCAGTTAAACTCTGGCCCATTATGGTATCTCCCGCTTTGCATACAGATAAATAAACCTCCATGTTTGCAGGAGAGCCAGAGTACGGCTGTACATTCACATGCTCTACATTAAATAAAGACTTTGCGCGGGAGATTGCAAGACGTTCTATGCCATCTATAAACTCGTTACCGCCGTAATATCTCTTCCCTGGATAGCCTTCAGAGTATTTGTTAGTAAGAATGCTGCCCATAGCCTGCATAACTGCCTCGCTTGTGAAGTTCTCAGAAGGTATCAACTCAAGTGAGCTTTTTTGTCTATGCAACTCCTTTTTGAATAGATCAAAAAGTTCTTCATCTTCCTCTTTTACTCTTGAAAGCCATTTCATCTTACCAACAATTTTTGTTTTTTAATTATCCTTCTTAAGGTAAATAAAAGAGCGCTCATTGAAAGTATGGCGGCGATAATAAATATTAGTATATAGACCACCTCGTTTGGCTGCTCTATAATAAAGAAAAGCGCAAATGCAATGCTTATGAATGAGAAAAGAGGAGGTATAGCAGGCAAACCCACCTTATACTTTCTAAGTATTATCATGGTAGAGATAACTCCAAAACCTGAAAAGACAACAATCAAAACCGAAACAAAGATGTTTGCTGTTGCTGCGTACGCACCTGCTGCTACTGCCAAAGGAAGCATTATATCTCCATTTCCAAGCATAATACTTGAAACGGAAGGTATACTACCCATCTTAGTTATTTCTTTTACATGCTCTGAGTAATGCTTATTTTTTTTAAGGAACTCACTAAACTCTTTTCTTTCTTTTGAGGTAAACTCTTTTTTAGGAACGGCCTCCATATCTGAAGAATTTAACATGAATGCAAGATTCATATTGACGGCTTGTTTGGCAAGAGGCAGCATGAACTTTAGGACAAAAACAGCAACATAATCATAAACTGCAAAGGCAGCTATTAAAAGATATAGAAGAAGTATATTGCCTATACCTACACCTATTAATATTCCCATACCTACACTGCTAAAAATTGTAGTTATATTTCTTACTCGTGGATTTTCCTTCATCTTTGATTTTATCAATAAAAGTAAAATTGAAAGTACTGCAGCTACAACAAAGCCTTCGGTCAATGAGATGAACCCTCCAAAAAAAGACATTGCAAACAAATAGAATAATGTTCCTGCACCTAGAAGGACAATATATGCTTCAAGAATCTTAAACATTACTCCGTTTTTATACATGCGCAGCATTAACATCAATATTAAAGCGGCTATTATGACATCCAAAATCAATGCAAAGATGGTGCTTATTGTACTTGTAGGGGATGTTGCAATATTTTCAAGCTGAAACGCATAAGGCAGACCTAAAACTAAAATAAAAAGACCGATAATCTGGGCCATTAAAAATAACGTGAAGATCGCTGCTATCTGCCTGTTTTCTATTCTTCTTTCTATCAAAGCACCAATTATCTACATCCCTTCCTCATTTCTTCTTACTATTTTTATTACTCCTTGTCTTGGACTGAATATATCTCCGCTTCTTTCCAACTCAGATATGTACTTGCTTGTTGTATTCCTATCTATACTTTGTTTTTCAGCTTCTTCTAATATCCTTGCTATTTTTGCGCTTTCTTCGTCATGTTCAAGGGTTTTTATAATATTTAATATTACATTTATTTTATTTACCTTTTCCCTAGGCATACCTGTTAAAAGGGTATCTATGTCCTTTCTTCCGCCTCTGTCTACTGCAAGACTGTTTAGCATATAATCAAATAGTGAGATTGCAAGATCGGCATCTTTTTTTTCTATGACCAAAGCAAGCCTTGTCTTTGCGCTAGCTTCTGAGAGCCTTACAAGTCCTTCTATTTGCCTTGGAGTCATTGGCACCGCGCCTTGTTTCATGCCTAGCTTTCTGAGCTCGACATAATAATTTAGTATTGTATCGCTAGCCTCTTTATCTAGCCTTGGGAAGATATTCTTTCTAGCGTATGCAACGTACTTTCTTAATAACTCAGTGCTTATAGGTTGCTTTTCAACCTGAACATAATCCTGAATCTCAGCTATCTGCGCCCCAGCAGCAGCATGCTGAGTCATTATGTGCGTGGCTATCTGCCTATCCCTCTCTTCATCCATTACATCAGTAATAGGGAATATAAGGTCAAATCTTGAAAGTAATGCAGGAGGTATATCGAACTGTTCTGCAGGATAGGTATTTCTATCAAATCTTCCGTACTTTGGATTTGCCGCAGCAAGAACAGAGGTTTTAGCGCTGAACTTGGCTATTATTCCTGCCTTTGCTACGCTTATAGACTGTGATTCTAAGGCTTCTAATAATGCGGATTTGTCCTCATCTCCTATCTTATCGAACTCATCTATGCTTACCTCTCCTCCAGAACCTAGAACAAGAGCTCCTGCCTTTAATGTCCAACCTCCTTCTGAAAACTCATCACGCTCAGCAGCAGCAGTAAGACCTGCTCCGCTGGTAGATTTACCGCTAACATAAATCCCTTTGGGAACTATCTCTGTAACCGCTTGCAGCAATCTTGTTTTTGCGCTGCCCGGATCTCCGATTAAAAGCATATGTATATCGCTCCTTATCAAAGCGCCATCCACAAGATGCTTATCTGGTGTTCCGCCAAAGAGCTGTAGAACAAGTGCTTTCTTAATCTCCATATGTCCAAAGATAGATGGAGCAAGTGACTTTGCTATCTTGTCAAAAATCTCAGGGTCCTTTGAAAGATCCCTTATGATTAATTTATCATCTTCTGAAATTTCAAGCTCAGAAAACTCCTTCTGTTTTGTCTTTATTGAAACTGCATCAAAAAACATAGTAAAAAGAATCTTATCTTCTTTACCTCTAGCGTTCTTTCTTGGTTTTATTCTTAATATGCCAGTTATATCTATCCTATCTCCAGGTATTACCTTATTTACCAGATCGTCCTCCATCCATACCTCTAGCTGCCATGTCGGAGTACTGCCCTTAAGTCTTTCTAATGGATCCTGAACTGCAAGTCTTTGAAGATTTGAAAATCTGGAACGCTCGGTATCCTGTTTTAGAGAACGTCGTTTACATTGAGGGCAAATCTCCACTACTGTATCTCGATCCATTCTTGTTTCTATGACGCCTCCGCAGAAAAGGCACTTAAAATAGCCTATACTTACCTTTGGAGTTATCTCAGATCTTTTTACCACAAGCGCATCTATAGTCAAAAATTGACCTATGTACTCTGAACCTATGTCCTGTATCATTGGAGATTGAGTGGTAACGCCAAAAAATCTTACATAAATAGGCTCTTTTGCTTCAGGATCCGGATTCATCTTTGAAAGAGCTGCGCTTGCTATTGGAAGCAAATCGTCAGGTTTATGAATTAATTGCAACGCTATATCGGTATCAAAACGTTCAAGATCTTTTATATCTACATAGAGGCTTCTGTTTTTTGGATAACCTATATACATGTCCTTTATCTGCTCTGAGTAGTAGGTATTTAGAAACTCTGTAAACTTCTCCTCTAACTCGGAGCTTGCTATTTCATCCACAATTAACACCCCCGTTGCAGAGTATTTATATTTGTAAAGGAATAAAAGGTTGTATTACAAAAGGTTTTATCTGCGGTTAGGTGTTTTAATGAAATATTACATAACAACTCCGATATATTATGTTAATGGCAAACCCCATATAGGTCATGCCTATACTACAATAATCTCAGATATACTTGCAAGATGGCACAGACTGTGCGGCGAAGATGTTTTTTTCCTTACAGGAACAGATGAGCATGGAGAAAAAATAGAAAAAGCTGCTGAAAAAGAAGGGCTTGATCCTAAGGCGTTTGTAGATAGAATAGTTTTAGAGTATATTGAAATTTGGAAAAAACTCAATATTTCATATGATAAATTTATAAGGACAACTGACAAAAACCATGAAGAAGCAGTAAAGAAATTCATCGAAAGACTTTATGAAAAAGGTGACATATATAAGGGGGAGTATGAAGGATGGTACTGCGTGCCCGATGAAACCTTCATAACAGAGCTGCAACTCGTAAATGGAAACTGTCCTTTTTGCGGCAGAGAGGTTAAAAAAGTAAGTGAAGAGACATATTTTTTTAGATTAAGTAAGTATCAGAACAAGATACTTGAGTTTTATGATAAAAATCCTTTGTTTATTTTGCCTACCTCAAAATCAACTGAGATAATTAACAGGGTAAAAGGCGGACTAAACGACATAAGCATCACTAGAACAACAATAAAATGGGGCATTCCTTTTCCAATAGATAAAAAACATACAATTTATGTATGGGTTGACGCATTAATAAATTATTTAAGTGCTATAAACTGGCCCGAAGATAAGTTCAAGAGTTTTTGGCCTGCAAATGTGCACATAGTAGGCAAAGAAATAAGTTGGTTTCATACTGTAATATGGCCAGCACTTCTTTTTTCTGCTGAGCTTGAACAGCCAAAAAGTGTTTTTGTACATGGATGGTGGACCGTTGAAGGTAAAAAAATGAGTAAGTCTTTAGGAAATGTAGTTGACCCTATAGAAATTATTAATAAATATGGACTTGACCAGTTAAGGTACTTCTTTGCAAAGGAGATGCCATTTGGAAGCGATGCGGACTTTTCTGAAAAGGCTTTAATAGCAAGGATAAATGGAGAGCTTGTAGATGACCTTGGTAATTTAGTATTTAGGACATTAACGCTTGTAGAAAGATTTAATGGAGAGATAAAAGGTGATCCAGAACTAAACAGGACAATAAATATAGATAAAATAAAGCGGTTTATGGATAACCTTGATGTTTTTAACGCAATAAATGAGATCTGGTCTATAATAAGAGCGGCTAATAAATATATCAATGAAAAGGAGGTATGGAAATTAAAAGGGGATGAATTATCAAATGCCCTC
>JAJZLO010000013.1 GCA_021803405.1 Microcaldota archaeon
TCGGTGCCTATCAAAGCTCCCATCATTATTAACTGCCTTTGAGTTAGTTCAAAGTGCTCGAGAAGTTCTGAGGTTCTTGCAAGCTCCGGTTCAACTGTTATATAGACATTTTTCATAGGGAGCTTTCTTCTTCCTGTTACGGTCAAGTTCCTAACAACATTTATTGCTCCAAAAAGAAAAGAGTCATAATCCTGTGATGCTGAAGCATAAACAAGGTTGTTTTTTGTCATGACCGCTCCTTGGGCCTCTCCTTCTCCAGGCGCTTGTAGATACGGTACCCCCATATACTCTAAGAGCTTCTTTGAGCTTTCAACAATCTCCTTTGTTATTCTTGTACTTGCCATAGCGTGGGTTCTTGCGCTTTCAATCAATCCCTCTTCCTTTGCCTTACTCCACGCCTCGAGAGCCTCTGTTCTTCGTTTTACTCTTGCCTCTATGGTTCTCTGCTTTAAAATTGATGGTATGCCATCAAAAACAAAAACCGGTTTTATATCACTTTCAATAAGGCTTATGGTTCTGTAAAATAATCCGGAAAGATGGCTTGTAACTCTGTTCTTCGAATCGGTCAATGGGGTCCCATCAGGCTGTCTTATTATTGATAAGAACTGATATATTGTATTGTATGCATCTATGGCTATTGTTTTTCCTGATAGTTCAGAGAAGCTTATGCTTTTTTTAACCTCGGCAACCAACTTAGCTATATCAACTGCCAAGTCAGCACCACTCTTACTTTTTAATTGCTGCGTCTCCAAGCGTCAATTTCGGGTCACTGCCCTTCTTTTCAATATGACTTGTTTGGCTTATTGAGATCTTAAGTTTTATTCCTAAATTCTTTTCAAGTTTATCTATTAATTTATCACTTGGAAGCATCTTTCCATGTTCTACTCTGTTAAGCATGCTTTCCTTTTCATTAATCATCTCTGCAAGCACCTTTATTGGTATTCCTATCTTCTCTCTAGCATTTCTAATTACGACTCCGTAATCATCTATTATCTCTATACTTTCTTCCTGTATTTTTTCGCTGCTCTTATGCATCTTTGTATTATTCTTTTTTTCATCTTCCATTATCTCTATGATGTTCTTACCTTCTGCGCAGCTGCTGCATGTAGTTAGCTCTGCGCCTTCGACATCTATTATATACAATGACTCTGTTTTCTTGCCACAGATTTCACAATCATACATTTAATGACCCATCATATAAAAGCAGGGAACTTATAAATATATTTGTAGTGAATCATACACATGGCCAACAACCCTCACTCAAAAGCTGCAAAGATAGTTGAAAAAAAGGCATTGATACACTCGCCCAGCTATCGCCACATCTCTACATTTCTACTTGTTATACTTGAATTTCTTATTATAGGATTTCTTTACATCTCAAGCTACTCGATTCTTCTAAGGGCAATTACCGGTGTTATAAGCCTTGTTATAATTGGTATGCTTCTTACAAAAGTAAATGGTCTTCCTGGAGATTATGGTATCTATATTTTCGGCGGAAGTTTTGGTATAAACACCATAGAAAAACTCTCAAGATGTAAAAAAAACCTTTGGTTGTTCTTTACAGAATGGGGTCTTGTGCTGAGTTTTGGAGTGCTTTCTTATTTCATATTCAAAGGAAAGATCTCAAAAAAAGCACTTATATTAGGGGAGCTTGCAATAGTATTCATAATACTTTTTATAGTTCCATACTTTTTGCTTTCATTCCAATTAATATCAATACCTAATCTTCCAACCTCATTATCCTCCTACTCTTTATCTTCCGCTTCGTTCCAACCATCTTTGTTAGGCATATCTCTTATCGGATTAGCTATAATTGGCGGTTTTTCGTTCTTCATATTTTTCGAGCTTTTATTCGGCGCAGGACTTATGATCTTAGATGCTGTATCTGTTATTTTATCTGTTGCCTCTTCATCTCCTAATTATGCTCCACTCGCAACTGCCGTTCCAGGCCTTGCACCTGTAATACCTGGTATAACGATACCATTTTTTGCAGGAATACTTGCGCTTGCCGTAATTTTAATCACGCATGAGTTTTCGCATGGAGTTATTTCACGAATCTACAAAATAAAAATTAAAAAAGTAGGGCTTGTTTTGTTGGGAGTAATACCTATGGGCGCCTTTGTAGAGCCTGATGAGAAAAAGGTCTTAACGTTAGATAAGTATAAGCAAAATGGGATATTCATAGCTGGCATAGCCTCAAACTTTCTTCTAACATTCATCTTCTTTGTTCTAGCATTTTTATTTGTCTCTTACGTAGTGCCTGGCATAACAAATAATTATATCTATATATCTGCAGTTTCTGCAAACGCTCCAGCTTACAATGTAATACCTGTAGGAGCAATAATAGAAAAATGGAACAACATACCGATAAATAATCTTGCCTCACTTGAAACTGCTGCGAGTAATGATAAGCCTAACTCAAAGGTTACAGTTACGACTAATTACACTACCTATTCATTGATAGCTAACTCCTCTGGGAAGATAGGCGTTCTAATCTCTGCCGAAAGTGCGACCAAGCCAGGCGTTTTTTCTTCTATACTGTCCTTTCTTTATCAGTTCATTATACTTTCATTAGTGCTTAACTTTCTTGTGGCATCTATAAATCTTCTTCCACTTCCATTCTTCGATGGTTGGAGAATATACAAAAATATAATCAAGAGCGATAGAACATTGAAGATTTTGTCGATAATAACTATACTCACATTCATTCTGCTTGCGCTGCCTTGGCTTTTCATCTTGTAATCTATTTTTCAATTTATATTTCTAAAATATTTTAAGGTATTTATCAAACATTAATAAAATGAAAAATAAGAAAGCTTTAAATATATTACTATCGTTATATTTTCAGAATGTATTTAAAGTGATATATATGAAATCAATGAAAGGACAAAGCGCTATGGAATATCTTATGACATATGGTTGGGCCATATTGATCATAGCTATAGTATTAGTAGCACTTTTTGAGTTAGGAATATTTGGAGGGTCAACGTTACCTACCGCATGTGTAGCACAGTCTGGATTTATCTGTTCAAATCCATCATTTGTAGGAGCAAACATAATAGTTACTGTTGGTCAATCCTCAGGTCAAAATTATGGTTCTACTACTTTAGCATTTATTAATAGTACTAACCTTCATTTAGTTCAGGGTACTAGCCCTTCATTTCCATCTGGAACAAGCGTTGTACTCACAAGTATGACTTCTGGTTCAACATATACTGAAAATGTTCCAATAGGTTATGCTGCACCAACTGCAGGGACCGGAATTTCTGGAGAACTTTGGATATCATATACATTAAGTGGAACTACACAGTATCAGGAATTAGCAACAATAACAGCAAAAGAAACATCCTAAATAGTGTATTTAAATAATCTTTGAAGTTTATTATGGGCGTTTTGCCCTTCTTCTTTTTATTTATATTTATATATCTTTTCGTATATTCTTATTATGATTGAATGAATAAAAAGGCTATAATAACGTACTTTGTGCTTTTGGGTTTTGTAATAATAATGTACTTTTACATTTCGGCAAACAATCTAGGCAATATAAAGACGATCTCATCAACAACCGTTTCAAGTAATGCATTAAATTCTACCTCAAATAAAAGCGCAGGTTCAGGTGGTATTATAGTAAATACCCAAACCACTACAATTGGATCTTCACCTGCTCCAGTTGTTATAAACTTTAACAACTCCCAGCCAATACCTGTATCTCCTGTTGACATAATCTCTCCTGGAAACAATTACAGTGCAATAAACAACAACATAAACGGAAGAGTTGTATCTAGCTGTATCCCTTACGGTGGATTTTCCTGTTCCCAGCCTGTTTTATCGAGCATCTCAGGAAATCTTACCTTATCATTTAGCGAGACACAGTACTCTCTTTGGAGTACAGCAGAGATCTACATATTAAATTTATCCGCGCAACCTGTTCTAAAGAACAATCTAATAAACGGAATTAAAGGAGTACAACTCTCAAATATATCAAACAGTGAGCAGGTAACATTGACTCTTCCTGCAATAACGCCAAATTTACCTAAGGGAGTTCAGATACAAGGAAATATCTGGGCAGTATTTCATCTTAAAAATAGTAACTCTACTTATATTTCAGAGATAGCGCAAATCTCCGCACAGTCCATATGATTATGCAACTGCAACACACATGCAATACAATTAATATTATAACCTTATCATTATACTTCATTATACTCTAGAATATATCTTAGAACTTTATTTATTGGCTTAAATATTCAGTTTTTACAACTGCTTATTGCCTTCCCTTAAAGCTATGCGCTCCTTTCTTAATCTTAATACCTCCATAATCTCATTGGCGCTAAGAAGAGGTTTTCTTGTTCTATCTGTATCATCAATTGCAATTCTTGGGCATGCTGTATTAACAAAAGCATCAAACTCCATCATGTTGTTTATCGATTCAAAGTCAAAGGTATTAGCAACTAATATTCCAGTGAGTATGCCTTCTTTTTCAAGCTTATCCTTCAGTACCTTTGCCATACTCATATTGTGCTGGCCATTTTTAGTGCTTACAAGTATGCCTACCTTTTTGACTTCAAGAGCCGAAAGAATCCTGCCACGGCTTCTTTTATTATAAATATCCCTATATCTATCTAAGAACTCTATGGTATTATTGAAAGGCTCTACAAGAAGAAAAGGTTTTTTTGTATTAAGCAGGGCGCCTAATGGATGGAACAATCCTCCTCCAAAGTATACCAGTGCATCTACCTCACCATCTATTCTAGCTGCGCTGCCTATATCACAGCCAAGTATCTGTCCGTTCTTTTTGGCAAAGCCATAAGGCTTACCTATCAAAACCTTCTTCCCGTTTTCTTCATAGAATCTCTTTACGGTTTCTAGCTGGTGTATGTGCTGTATTGTTGTCATCAAGCCTATGGTGTTGAAAGGTTTTAGCTTCTCGAGCGATTTGGGAAGCAGCTCAAGAGGTGCGTCATAGCTGTAGCTTATGTATTCTACATTAAAGTCTACCTTGTGGAACTCAGCATGTCCGAAGTGTATTAGCTTTTCAGCTCCAAGATTTTTTGCTTCATCTATTGCAAGATCGCAAGCCCCAAAGGTCGGTGAGGCCGATATAAATACCTCGTTGCCTTCTAGCTCAAGCTTCTTAGCATGCTTTAATGCTTCCTGTTTAAGGCCTTCTGGGAACTGTAAAAGTATCTTCATAAAACTTCCTTGTAAATTCGTCTATTAACTTATAACAGTAAAGGTTTATAATTACAGATATATATTTATAATGGATAATTCTTTTAATAAGATTATATGGCTAAAGGGTATGTTTTATGGAAGAGGTAATACTTGTAGATAAAAATGACAAGCAGATAGGCACAATGGAAAAGCTAGCTGCGCATCAGAATGGCGGTAAATGGCACAGAGCACTATCAATCTTCGTATTCAACAATAAAAAAGAGACTATGCTTCAGAGGCGTGCACTTACAAAGTATCATACTCCTGGGTGTTGGACAAATACCTGTTGTAGCCATCAGAGAGTAGGAGAAAGTACAGTTGAAGCGGCTCATAGACGTTTAAAGGAAGAGATGGGCTTTGATTGTGAACTCTATGAAGTATTTAATTTTCCTTATCAAGCAGATGTTGGAAAAGGTCTAACCGAGAACGAGTATGATCATATAGTTTTTGGAAAGTATGAAGGCAAACCTATTCTTAATCCAGAAGAGGCGTGCGATTGGAAATGGATCTCAATACCCACTCTTAAGAGCGAGATAAGCCGCTTCCCAGAAAACTTCACTCCATGGTTGAAGCTAATGGTAGATGAGATTGAAAAGAATCTCAATAAACTCAGGTAAAAATTAACATCGTGAGCGTATAAGTTTATCGTGAGTGAGTAAGTTTAAAATTCCACATAGTTTATGAGTATGAGAGTATCCTTTTCAAGTTTTTAATGTAGAAAACTTTAAATATACTATTATATAATTATACATGTGCACAACTTGAAGAAAAAAATAAATAGTTCCTTTAAAAAAGAAAGGCATGGCCAATCAGCAATGGAATACCTGATGACTTATGGCTGGTCTATCCTTATAATTGCCCTTGCCTTAATATCCTTATTTGAACTTGGATTATTCGGTAATCAACATCTGCAGCTTCCTAATAGCTGCCTTCCTATACAGGGCTTTTTATGTACAAATCCTCATCTTTCTACTTCAGGAAAGGTCTCATTAGATTTAGGCTCTATAGGTACTGGACTGACAGTTACCTCTACTGGCTGTTCAACAAACAACACTGAGCCTCAACTTAATTCTATAACTCCAATAGTTATGAATACCGGTGCTGAAGAGAATGTTTCATTTCAATGTTCGCTATCAAATCCTACTATAGGTTCTAGTTTTCAAGGATATTTATGGCTAGGTTATTCTACAGCCAGTTCTACAAATCAGGTTCAAAATATAGGTGCCTTCTCTGCTACAGTGGAAAGTATTGGAAATACAAAAAGCCCTTATTCAAATACTGGATTTTTATATGTTGTAAATAACAACAACAATACCGTTTCTATAGTCAGCCTTGCAAGTAACTCAATAATAAGCTCTATTCCTGGGAATTACCTATATAATCCATCATATATATTTATAACCAATAATGGTGGGGCATATGTTTCTAATTACAATTATAATACAAATCAACGTTTTCTTTCACCAATAAATCTAAGAAATTCATTAATCTCTAGCAATATATATTCTACGGCGGCGTCTGAGGTGGCATCTGCGCAAGGCATAACCTTTTCTCCAGATCAAAAAAATTTATACATTTCTTATCCTCCAGAAATAATGCTGATTAATATTAGTACATGGTCTCAGCTTACTACAATACCAGACAATAATGGTCCTGGAGCTTTGGCAACATATGGTGGTAATATACTTGTTGTAAATAATGTTAATAATACAATCTCAAATTATAATATCTCCACCAATAACTTTAAAACAATTATATCCGGCGGAGTACCTGCTATGTATATAAATTATGTTTACTCTACTACATTAGGGACTAATGGAAACAATCTTTATTTTATTCCATTAAATTCATACTCTACTTTTTATTATTACATGAATACTACCTCCTATATGGCCAGTAAAAAAAGTATAAGTCATTCAAATTCAGAAGGAGGAATAATCATAAAAAATGGCATAATATATCAAGTAGTTCAATATAACAACACCGTTTCAGTAATTAATATGTCCACTGGGCAAGTACAACACGTAATTACCGGTTTTAATGAACCATGGGCCGAGGCGTTAAGTGTAAATAAGAGCTATGCATACATTGGCAATGCCGGTAATAATGAAATTTCATATGTCAATTTGGCTACAAACACAATACAACGATCGGTCCCATTTTCACAAGGAGGTTTAAGTGGCATTGCTTCAGCTTTGGATGGTAAAAACTTATATGTAGGAAATTTCTGGGGTAATGATGTTGCAGTAATGAATATAAGTACAGGTGCAATATCATACTCAATTAGCGGTTTTAATAAACCTGAGACTATTGCACTATCTCCGAATGGACTTTATGCTTATGTAGGTAATGACGGGAACGATACTATTTCTGTTGTAAATTTAGCTACAAACTCAATAATAAATACCATTTCCGGTTTTAATTTTTTAAATTCTGGATCGTATGGTTATGGGCTTTTTAGCATAACTGCATCAAAAACTGGCAATTATTTATATGTTTCAGGCTATAATTCAGATGGATTTTATGGCGTAAACCTACAAAATGATGTTGTTACACAACTTCCTAAATCCTTATTTTCAAATGTCGATGCAATAAGCATATCAAACCTTACAAATATTTTATATGCAGCTAACAATAATAACATAACACTAATAAATCCTCAAACTGGAAAGGTTCTTTCAAACATTACTGATGGTTCGGCGGTTATTCATGGAATGGTATTGGTTCCAAAAAGTAATATAGGATATATTTCAACAAGTGATAATATTTCAATTATGGACTTATCAACAAACTCAATACTGCAGAATGCCATTAAAGGTTTTTATTATCCAAATGGCATGTCTATCTATTCAGGAAATTTATATGTTGTAAATACTAACAACGATTCAATATCTGTGGTAAACATATCTACAAATACTGTGATAGGTAGTTTTCCTAAATACAATCCAAATTATCCTACCTCACTTAGTTCAAGTCCCAATTATAATAGTGTATATCTTCCTTCAGGTAACCCGGGTATTTATATAATAAATACTTCAAGTAATAACTTTGATGGTATTATTCTTAATAATACCTATCCTACAAACATAGCATTTCGTCCAAATTCTAATACTGCATATATTCTATACAATAATAATATATCTACTCTAAATCTTTCTACTGGAACTGTAACTATATTATTAAGTAATATTAATGATAATTATTTTTATAAAGATTTAGTATACTCACCAAATGGAAATTTGCTTTATCTTACATTTAATCGTAATCTCACAGTAATAAACATCTCTACAAAACAGATTGTTAAGGTAATAAATATTAATTATATTAGTGGTATAACTCCTCCGATAAATGGAAAGATATATTTTGGCAATGAGTATGGAACAATATCAATATTGAATGCTACTAATTATAATTTTATAAACAACGTAACGGGTTTTAACTCTGGCTCTGGGATAGATAGCCTTACTGCGTCTCCTG
>JAJZLO010000007.1 GCA_021803405.1 Microcaldota archaeon
GTATGTTTTTGTATTGTCAAGTATTAGATTGGAGTCTTTGAACTCCTCAGGCGTATCGTCTCTTGTTTTTTCTGGAATCTTAACAGGATGAAACGCCTCTTCTACACCTTCCGTGTCTATAGACTCAAGAGTATTAAAATAGGTAAGTATTTCATCTATGTCTTTTTTTATTGAAGAGAACTCAGTTGCAGTAAGGCTTAACCTACATACTTCTAGCAGCCGCTCAAACTCAATGTTTTCCATATAAGAAATTGTTTAGAATTAGAGTAATTTATACTTTTTGTCTTAAAGAAGTGATAGGAGTCAGAGTAGGATCTCTAGAGATACATATTAATGCTTTTGAAAGCTTGCTGCGCTCGAGTACACTTGTATCTTTATGTTTTGGCACTTTGCTTTCAGTTATAGATTTATTGTACTCTATCGCATGCATTCTATTTTTATTGTTCTCGAAGTATAGCCTGAATTTGTTTAGATACCTTTCTTTGTCATCTTTTTCAGTATCTATCATACCTAAAACATTTGCCATATTGCCATAATCAAAAGAATAAAGCCCAGTACCAAGCAGTATGCCTGCCTCTTTTGCCATAACATTTACCTCATAACCTCCAGACATATTATGCACAGAAGGAACCTGTGATGAAAGAACAATAGGCACACTTCTTGCTATATCAGATATATTCTTAAAGTAATTTGAGGGTATTCCTACCGAACCGTAACTTAAAAGTATTATCCCGCTATTTTGCTCTGCTGCTCTTACTATCATCTCTATATTATCATTTGGAGAGATGACTATTGTACCTATGTTGGAGTTATATCGTGTTTCTAGCGAAGGGGTCAGTAGAATATTTTGATTGTTTAATGGAACATTATATCGTAATTTTTTATTTTTGACATGTGCTACAATATTTGTTATACAGTCAAGGGTTAAACCGTCGTTTTTCTTTGTTTCAAAGACCCATTGGCCTGGCATTACCTTTCCATGAAAAACAACAAAAACACCACCAACACCAGACTTTGCAAAGGTTATCGAGTCATCCAGATTCCTCATTGCGTCAGAGTCTTCTTGCTCTATTGTTTTCATAGAACCGGTTATAACTATTGGCTTTTTTAGATATGAAAGCATTATAGAAAGCATTGCTGATGTGAATTGAAGCGTGTCGGTACCATGTGTTATAACTACTCCATCATGTTTTTCAGTTAAACCAAAGGCAAGGCTGGCCATTTTAGCTTGGTCTGCAAGCATTATGTTGGTGCTGTCCTTATTTATGAATGGAACTATCTCTATCTTTATCTTTCCATCTGCAGAGACAAGATTTTCATATCCAAGTTTTTCCAAAATAGTATTTATAACTCCTTCAGAAGGTTTTATTCCACGATCAGAGTTTAAGCTTGAGATAGTACCTCCAGTAGTTAGTATTGCTATACTTCGTATCTTTTCCATTTAAGCACAATTATAAGGGTTTTATAGTATATGCATATTCAGATTATTATATTTTTACTTATAATTCGTAGTGATATACTCCCACTGCTTAAAGTCATGGGTTTTCCAGCTCACATTGTTAAATGATACTATTTTAGAATCCCTTTTCTATTATCTGAAAAAAATAACAGTTCGGTGCCCGTCCTTTCTATTTGCATTCTAGCAACATCTTGTTTCTTCCTGAACTCCGGAACTATTGAGTTTGCAAAACGCAAAGGAACTGTAGAGTCATAAATCTCAAGCATAAGACGGTAGTAAGCTTCTGTTTTCTTGGTGTTTCCTTTTCTTAGCTCATCGAAAGCTTGGCGCTTAAGCTCGCCTATAGCATCAAGAAGACCTAGAAGATAGCTTATTTCGTCTGTTTTAAGTTCATTGAGCGAAGGTATTGACTCTTTAAGAACCATATTGTACACCGAATACGCTTCAACATACTCTTGATGAGCCTGCTGCGAGTTGTACTCAAAACCTCTTTCCATATATCTTAAAGCTTCATCCATCTTTCCTAGCTCATGTATTAATTTCTTAGAGGATAGCATATCGTTAGAGTGCACTAGCGTTATTGCCTTCCCAGAAAGCCTCACTATGTCCCTTGAAAGCTCCATCACCTTGTCTTTACGTTTATGGAGCAGCAGCAGATTCTTTTCTATTTTTTTAATATTATCTATCATTTTTCCAACTATTTTTCAATTATATGATTATTTTTATATTTATTATTTTGATGATGTATTTTCCATTCCTAAGCTGCGTCCATGCCAGTATAGATACTGCTGTGCGTATCCTGCCATATTCCCCCATTTTTCATATGCAAGGTCATGTATCTGCTGTATTTTTTTGTTTTCTCCATTCATATATACCTTCTCCATTATCCGCTTTATCCATACATCTATAGGAAATGATTCATATCTACCATAACCAAAAAGTAGTATGCAATCGGCAACCTTATCACCAACTCCATCAAGTCCAAGAAGCTCGTTTTTAGCATCAAGGTACTCTAAACGTTCAAGCTTGTCCAAAGAAAAACCATTTTTAATATCGGTAGAAACGCTTTTAAGATACTTTGCGCGAAAGCCGGTGCCGCATGACATAAGCTCTGAAATCGATGCTTTTGATAGCTTTTCAGGTGTTGGAAATAACATAACCTTCTTTCCATCTATATAATAAGGCTCGCCAAATTTTTCAAGAAGATTTTTCATTATTAAGCGTATACGCTTTATGTTATTGAACTGCGATATTAAAAAACATACAGTAGCCTCCCACGGCTCATTTTTTGTAATGCGCATACCATAAAGAGTTTTTACAGCACTCTCCATAAAGTTGTCGGTATTTATCTGTGCGTATATCTTTTTAATCTCAATGTTAAGCCCAAGGCGCTTTAAGATTTCTTTTTTTGCAGAGTTTGATGAATAATCTCCAAAGTAATCCAAACGGATAAACTCCTCGGAAAGTTTCCTGCTTAGTAGAATAACTCCTTTTTCAGTTGTATATCGCAGTAGCTCCCACTCATTTTTTTTAAGATAATCAGAGTAAAATGTGAGCGGCTGTCCGCTTCCTATGGTATCCTTTATATTTAAGTCCTTTACATCTAGCTTTATAGGTTTTCTCAAAGATTCAAAGGTATTCTCAAGATATATACAAACACCAAACTCAACATTACTTTAATATCTCAGTTATTTTCTTGCGTACCTGTTCGGTAGTATCTCTATTTCTTATAGTTACTGTATTGTCCTTTAAAGTATCATAATCACAGGTTATTGCAAATGGTACGCCTATTTCATCTGCACGCGCATATCTTTTGCCTATGCTTCCGCTTTTGGCTATATACGCAGACACCTTTCTTTGCTTTAATAATGCCAAAACCTCCTGCGCCTTTTTATATAACTCCTCATCATTTTGCAGTGGAAGCACAGCATATCTATATGGAGAAACTTCCTCTGTTAGCCTTAGCCACTCCCACCCACGTTCCTTTCCTTCTTTAACAGAGTTGTCTAAAACAGAAAGTATTAGCCTATCAAGACCTATACTTGCTTCAACAACATGAGGAACTACCTTTTTGCCATTTAAAGAGATGGAAATATCCTTGCCAGAGAGCTTGGCATGTTGGGATAAATCATAATCGGTTCTATACGCTATGCCAGAAACCTCTATATTGCCATATACCGTCTTTATCTCAAGATCAACATTACCCTTAGAGTAATGAGGCAGCTCTTCTTTTTGGAGCTGCCTGAATACATAAATGTTCTTGTCAGATATTCCAAGATGTTCAAGAAGCTTTAGCTCGGAGTATATGCACATCGCAAAAAGCTTGTTAGGTATGTATTTTTTTTCAAGAAGCTCTTTTATTGAATATACTCTCTCCTCGCCTTCGGATGGTGCAAAGTTAACCTTTGAGTCAAGCATAGGATCTATTTTAAGCTCATTGAAGCTTGACTGCTCTTCATCTGGATCGAAAAATATCTCAGTTTCCATCTGGGTGAACTCCCTTACGCGTACTAGCTGCTGTCTTGGAGAGATCTCATTTCTATAAGCCTTCCCTGCTTGTGCTATGGCAAACGGAAGCTTAAGCCCATAAATCTTTGAGAGGTTCTTGAAGTCTACAAAGATTCCTTGTGCAGTTTCTGGCCTTAGATAACCTACATTTTCTTTTTCTTGCCCTATTTGAAGTTTGAACATTAAATGAAAATCCTCTATATCTGAAAGCTCTCCACCGCACTTCTGACAGTTCAATCCGTGCTCCAAAAGCTTTTTTTGCATTCCCTTTTTATCAAGTTTTTTAAGCTCTGCCAATGCTTCCTTGTCATTTGATTTTTCATAAAACTCTTCTAATAGCTTATCTACCCTATAAGATGTTCCGCATTTTTTACACTTGGATATAGGATCGGTGAAGGTAGCTACATGTCCGCTTGCCTGAAGTACAGGTTCTGGAACTATGGTTGTGGTATCAACCTCAAGAGCACCTAGCCACTCTATAAAGATCTCTCTCCAAAGATTTTCTATATTACGCTTTATCCTAAGCCCTATTGGACCGTAATCATAAAAACCACTAACGCCAGAGTAGATATCAAATGCAGCGTAATAAATACCTCTTCTTTCAACTATTGATGACGCCCTGCTTTCTTTTTCTATTTTTTGCATTGAATCTACCATTACAACATGTTTTTTATTGAATTCTTAATTCTTATTAAGTATGATATGTTAAATTATGTTAAGTATATAATTAACAAAGATATAAATTGTTTCTTGAAGGGTAAACAAATAAGCTATGTCTTTAATAACTTATTTTATGAGATTGATAATATAAAAATTAATTTTACAGGATAATTAATAAGTAGCGAAAGTTATTTAGTTTGCCGAGTTGTTAATATATAATGTTGTAAGTAGGTGTCTTCTTGCCTGAAAAAAACAATTATAGAAAAAATAGATTCAGAGATAACATGAGTAGAGATGGAGGAGGAAGAGATAGGTACGGTAACGGAAATAGAAGTAATGCTCCAAGGTATGGAAATAAGTATAGAAGGGAAGGAGGCTTCAAAGATAAAGATAGGCATTTTAATAGCGATAGAGGAAATAATGAAAGAAGAGCAAGATTCATGAAAAAGGCCTTGGGGGATGTCATAGATGCTTATAAAACAACTTCCACAGACCACTCAGTTATACAAGCAATAAAGGCTTATAACGAGCTTGAAAAGATAAGGAATATAGTTTATGAAAGGCTTGAAGAGTGGTATGGTGCTTACTTCCCTAATGTAAAGATGAACAACCATGAAACATATGCAAAGATAGTCTCATTAATAAAAAGCAGAGATGTAGATGATAGTGTAGTAAAGGATATAATCGGAGAGGATAGCGAACATACATTAAATGCATTAAGATCTTCAAATGGCTTTCCAGAAATTGATGAAGAGGAGTACAAGGCATTGAGCGCTCTTGCAAAGGAAGAGCTTGCAATAATAAAGATGCAAGAGTATCTAGGCGAGTTTCTTGAAGTTCAGACTAAGAAGCTTATGCCAAATGTAGTTTATTTAATAGATTATAAAATAGCTGCTGAGATGCTAAGCATGGCAGGCTCCCTTGAACGCCTTGCGGTTATGCCATCTAGCACCATACAGCTTTTAGGAGCTGAAAAGGCATTATTCAAGCATATGAAGTTTGGCTCTAGGCCACCAAAGTATGGATATCTTTTTAAGCTTCCTGAGCTTGCTAATCTTGATAAGAAAGAAAAAGGAAGAATGGCAAGAGTATATGCTACAAAGATAAGCATTGCTGCAAGAGCCGATTATTATACTAAAAGATTCATTTCAGATACGTTAAAAGAACAGATAAACAAGATGCTGAAGAGAAAGCCGCATGCTCAAAGAAATACCTCTAATGAAGATACTTTTTCTCAAGATTGATTTGTTAAAAACTTCTAATAGAGTAAGTAAAACTCCTTATCTAGTATATTGAAAAGGCGTTGATAATTTACCAAGGAACCTCTTTTAATTTTGCTTTATGTGCAAGCTTATTTGTAAACTTGTGCAAAACCCCAGTCAGTATAAATATGAAGATTAATCCATATATGCTAGGAAGGTTACCTAATGGAAGTGCAAATAAAAGCGCAAATATAAGAAACAAGTATTGATCCATGAAAAATATGTCCTTTCCTTCTTTGTGGCCCATCTGCCTCTTTATAAAACTGCCAAACATATCTCCAAACAAGGTTCCAAAACTTAATACAATGCCTATTACAAACATAAATGGCAGCGCAAGAGAGAATAGGGCGCCTATTAAAGTACCTGAAAGCATTCCAAACACGAAGCCACGTATGGTTTTATGCTTCCCAAGTATAGGCTTACCCCTAAATTTCTTGCCTAGATCTATTGGCAGTCCTCCTCCAAATATTACTGGTGCTCCATTAGCAACGTATGCAGGGAAGATATAGATTAATGGGTAAAGTATTATTGTCCAAAGATAATCCAAATAAATCACAGTAGTAATTGTAAAGATAAAGAGAACAATTATTAATATATTTCTATCCTAAAAAAGTATTAAAAAATATTAAAAATTGCTGTTTTTAATTATTTAAGTTTCCTGTGATGCTTATTTTTTAGCAAATACCATGCAGATAAAACTATTGCAATTATGATTATGACGATTATTACTAAGTAAGTAGTATTGTTAGATGAAGCACTTCCTGATGAAATTGTAGAGTTATTGTTTGAATATGAGGTTGTAGTGCTTTGAAGGGTTGTTGTAGTTAATGTTGAGGTTGAGATGTTGTTAGAAAACAATGCCACAATAGGATCTCTTGGAATTGAGAATGAAATTGCACATGATGCTAAATTAATTGAGAATGGAGTTATTGCCACCCATGTGTTGTTTTGAAGAATATATGGTGCAAGATTATCCGAGTTAATATTGCAAGGGTACTTCAAAGTCACATTTATTGAGAGATTTTGATTTGAAGAAACATTAATATCGAAAACACTTACTTCTGTTTGATTTTTAAGTGTTGGGATTAATTTAGAATTTGTTAAGTTTTTGATTAATACAACAGCAAATACAGAGTTCTGCTCTGGGTTGTGAATCAGTACAGAAACGCTCTTCGAATTTGTTATGAGTTTTGTGTTGTTATTAGAACCAATTGTTATGTTGTTGGTAATGTTAAGCATTATTGTTTTGCTTGTGTTTATTTGAGTTATAACTGGAATGGTTGTTGATGAAATAGATGTTGTAGGAGTTGTTGATGTCGTAGATACTGTAGATATAGAAGATGAAGAATTAACCTTAGAGTATATTATGGTGTAAGAACCTCCATATACTGTGTAGTTCTTATCACAGAGTGTATCAAAACCAAGACCATATGTATCATTTGAGTATTTGTAAGTACTAGAACCAACATTAAAGGAACAGGTAAAGTTAAGTTCTGCTTCTTCATTTGAAAGAGTAATTGTTGCTGGAAGTTCACTTTGTGTATATGATGTTTTTGAGATAACTGCCTTTGTTGATGGATTTAATAATGTTACTGTAAGTATTGATGCTGATGATTGTACATTGAGATTATCAGATATTGAAAGTGTAGTTGAAGATGAACCACCTCCGCCATTGTTACTTTGCGGCTGAGATAATACATTGAAATGATATGGAATAGAGTTTACCGTTTCAGGGGTTGTTGCAGAATCGGTAATTAAAACATTCGCAGCAACGTTTCCAAGAGCGTTTGGAGTGTATGAAAACACATTAGACAATGAGTTTGTAGTGATGCTGTTTGTTAATATTATAGCATTTGTTGTTGCGTTAGATATTATAACATTGTAAGTATAAGGCGCTGTGCCTCCAATTACATTTGAGGTTATTGAAATTGATTGCCCTAAATAAACAGAGTTGGAAGGTAATGAAATAGAAACTGTTGGTGTTGGATTTATTGTAAGCGTATTGGAAAGTAATATGGTATTGCTGCCATAACCGTAAAGATTGCTTCCGTTATCCTCTGCAAAACCAAATATGTTCCAAGTTCCATAAATTGTATTACTACCAGTATTGCCAGAGTAAGTAAGGCCATTAAAAGTAATTGAGAAGGTATTAGAGCTCAGTGCATATATTTTAGACTGTAATGAAGCACTTGACGAAATTGTAGGAAGGGAATAGATAGCAGTTTCTGGAAGCATATTTAGTACGCTGACTGTGCCACTGTTTTCGTTTGCAACATAAGCAAGAGTGCCGGAAGGGTTGAAGGCTACTGATACTGGATCAACCCCATTAGTGCCAAACGTTGTTATTATTGAATTTGTTGTAGGGTTGATGACATTGACTGTGCGGCTGCCTGAATTTACAACATAAGCAAGAGTGCCTGAAGGATTGAATGCTACTGAAATTGGAGTTGAGCCTACTGTTATTGTGTTTATTACTGAATTTGTTGCAGGGTTGATGACATTGACTGTGTCGCTGCCTTCATTTACAACATAAGCAAGAGTGCCTGAAGGATTGAATGCTACTGAGGATGGAGTTGAGCCTACTGTTATTGTGTTTATTACTGAATTTGTTGCAGGGTTGATGACATTGACTGTGTCGCTGCCTTCATTTACAACATAAGCAAGAGTGTCTGAAGGAT
>JAJZLO010000003.1 GCA_021803405.1 Microcaldota archaeon
TGCCGGGGTCGCCTAGTGGTACAAACTTTGGTTGCAAACAATAAGAGTTGCACTAAATGGCGGCAGCCTGCTAAGCTGTTCGGCTAGTAATGGCCCCTGCGAGTTCGATTCTCGCCCCCGGCGCCTTATTTTTAAATAGATTTTTGGTAATAAAAATTAACTAAAATTAATTAAGAAATATTACAACATATACAATACTGCTCCTGCTTTATCCATTCTTTATCCTATAGACAACTGTGCTATGTTCTGTAAAACTATATATATCTAAAAAGTGATAATTTATTATGGTAATAAAATGGCAATTAAGATGATGGTTAATACTTGTTCATCCTCGGCTATGGACATTGCCGCAAAGCAAAAAAACACAGATTTAAGCATTTCTCTTTTAGAAGCTGCAAGAAGGGGGGTGGATTCAGGTAGGGAAATGGAAACGCATATGGCCAAAGTATTAATGTGGAAAGAGTTTGGCTTTACGCAGTCTTTAGCAGAGCATCTATCAAAAAAAGTAGTTGAGGTACTGAATGGAACCTTCAAAATAAATATAGATGAAGCCGGGAGGCTTCCTACCTTGATCATAAAAGCTGCAATAGTGAGCAAAAATGTAAATACAAAAACAAAAAAGGCATTATTTGATATTTTGCATCCAACCTCACAATCTAAGAAACTTAAATCATTTATTGAAGATGTTGCTCAAAAACAAGAAAGCCCTGTAAAAACAAATCAAGTGCAAATAGAAAATAAACTTAAAATACCTTCACATACTGTAGCGTTGGAGTTATTTCAAAATGCAAAGTTAGTAACTATGTACGATGATTTTAAGATAGTGATACCTCCTAAGCTTGCAGAAGAAATAGATCAAAAGCTCAATATGGAAAATGGCAAGATGGCTAGTTCAAACAACAGTTTACATACACTGCTCAGCAGACTTTATCTGTTAAAGGTAAATCCATTTAGAAGATCAGGCTTTGTAAGGGGATCATTGAAAGGAGAACAGCCATATATGGACGAAAATGGAAAGAAATATCCAATATATCATCTAGGATTGGATAGATCAGATCTAAGGGTAAAGTATATTGTTGACGGTAAAAATATAATCCTATTAGAAATATATTATCATAAGTAATATCAGATACTTTAGAGCTAAAAGAAAAAGGTAAAAAAATGATGAAGAAAAGTTTATCAAGAAGTGTTAGAAATATCAAAAGCTATCTTTCCATTAGAACTGAACTTGATGATAGCACTACGAACAAAATGAATGGCAACTTTTTTGATAATATAAGCAAGGCATACGATGTAAAAAACAAAGAAGCACAGGAGCTTATCTATAGATGTCTTACAGTTAAAAACAATACACATGCCATTGAACTTGCTAAATTTTCATTAAAAATCACTAAGTACTCATCTAAACTTCAACATGCACTTTTAGATAATCCACATCTTCCTGAAGAAGCAGTACTTGTGTTATTGAAAAGCAGAAGCACAGTAATAAAATCAATGGCACTTCAGAGACTAACCTTCTCAAAGAAGGAATTAGTAGCGGCTACAAGAAGTGATAATCCAGTGATAAATGCCTCTGCGATATCAAATTCAGCAACGCCGCAAACAGTACGTACGAATAATTTATTGTCAAAAGACCCATTTAGTGTTTCGGTTACTTTAAGAAAAAAATTGAGAAGATCAAAATAATGTGTTAATATGCAATCACTAAAAGATGTAATGATACATATAGCCCCTAAACCTGTGAAGATAAGTATGGCATTAAGAAGCGATATGAGTTTTAGAACTCATGAACTTTTATCTCTATCAAGAGATGTTTTGGTCATATCTGCGTTATCCCTTTCTACTCCTTATAGAGAAATACAAAATTTTATATTTGAGAACAACAAATCTTCATTCGGTGTACATGAAAAGGCATCTCCAATTATGGTAAGCCTTTCAAATAATCCTAATCTTTCTGAAGATGTAAGAGTAAAATTACTTAAGATACCGGAAAAAATAGATGAGTCTCAATTGTATTTTTTTGTAAAAATTGAGTTTGAACTAATGAATTACATACTAAATCAAAATTTACAATCACATCCCTCTTATTCTGGAGGCTTGGGTTTTACCTCCATAATTGCATCTTCAAAAAATATTAGTCCATCATTGCATCAAGCTATAATAAAAATGGCAATGGAGTTCTCAAAGAGGAAAAATACCCACATATATAAATATAGCAACAATGGCTCAAATAATGAACTTGGTAAATCACCTTCTAAAAAAAATACAACGTACTCCTATTCGGCAAGAAATTTGCTTCGCTTGATTGAAGCTTTAAATTCAAATCCCGAGTTAAATCCATACTCTAAAGAAAGACTTGCTATACTGACAGAGCATGTACTTTCATTATTAGAAAATACCAAACATAACTCTTTTTTTCCAGGAAAGCTCTAATAATATAAATGTTGATATAATATTGATAAAATGGCAAATATAATAGGAATAATAGGAGGTTCCGGTTTTTACTCATTGCTTGATTCACCAGAGTCTGTAAGTATAGAAACCAAGTATGGTAATCCTAGCGATAAGATTTCATTAGGCAAAATTAGTGGTGTCGATGTTGCTTTTCTTCCAAGGCATGGGACTAAGCACAACATACCCCCGCATAAAGTTCCTTATCGTGCTAATATACTTGCTTTTGAAGAATTGGGAGTCAACAGAATAATAGCTACCAATGCAGTAGGTTCTTTAAAGTCTAATTACATTCCTGGAGATTTTGTTCTTTTTGATCAATTTGTAAATATGACAAATGGTAGGCACGATACCTTTTTTGATGAAGATAAAGTTGCTCATGTAAGCATGGCAGAGCCGTACTGCTCAGATCTTAGAACTATTGCGGCAGTAGAGTTATCAAAAATGAATATAAGATATCATGAAAATGGTTCTGTAATAGTTATAAATGGACCTAGATTTTCATCAAAAGCAGAGTCAAGATTTTTTAGCTCACAAGGTTTTGACGTTATAAATATGACCCAATATCCTGAAGCGGCGCTTGCAAGAGAAAAAGGGATGTGTTATCTAGGCATTGGAATTGTGACCGATTATGATGCAGGGCTTGAGGGAAATCCACAGATAAAAGCAGTAACTGCTGAAGAGGTCAATAGGGTTTTCGGAAAAAGCATAGCAGAGGCAAAAAGTCTTATAAATAACATTGTTCCTACCTCATCAAAGGCTGTAAACTGCAATTGCAAAAACTCTCTCATCGGTGCAGTAGTTACAAAGTAAAATTACTAAGTAAAAAATCAATAATTAAAACCTCATTATTTCAAAGCTAATATATATTTACTCATTAATACTTTATCTAGTTATATGTAATTCTATTTTAGTGTTTAAATGCAGTCTAATAATGATGTAATCATAGCAGAGAATATAGGCAAGACATATATCTCAAAAAAAATTCAGTATACTGCGCTTAAAGATGTTTCTCTTACTGTGCAAAAAGGGGAGTTTCTTGCTATTTTAGGTGCATCTGGAAGTGGAAAAACAACCCTTATGAATATATTAGGTACACTTGACAGGCAAACTAAAGGAAAGTTAAGAATAGATGGCGTAGATACTGAAACCTTAAATGATAATGAATTATGTCTTATACGAAACAAAAAAATAGGTTTTATATTTCAATCATACAATCTTGTAAATTATCTTTCTGCTTTAGATAATGTCCTTCTTCCTCTTATGATATCTAATATAGACACTCCTGAAAAAATAGAGGAAGCAAAGCAGCTTCTTTCAGAGCTTGGGCTGTCTGGAAAATTTCAAAAAAAGCCTCTGGAATTAAGTGGCGGAGAACAGCAAAGAGTTGCAATTGCAAGAGCTCTTATAAACTCGCCTTCTATAATACTTGCAGATGAGCCTACTGGAAATCTTGACTCTAAGACGGCAGATACTGTGTTAGATATACTTATGAGAATGGCAAAGAAAAGTGATATAACCATAGTCATGGTGACTCATGATCCTGAAATAGCTAAATCCGCAGACAGAGAGATACACATGAAGGACGGAGTTGTATACAAAGAGCTTAGGAGCTATAATAAAAAAGTAAAATAAATTGTCTTTAATAGGTTGTTGAATGGGTATAAAAAATATGAGATATGGTTTTGTTTTGTTTGCTGTTAGTTTTATGTTCATGTTCTTGGGTACAAGCTCAGCTTCACAAGCACAATGCAATTTAATACCTGCTTCTAATTACTTTAAAATTATAGGAGTAACATGGGGCAATGCTACACATATGATCTCTGCGGGGCCTGGAATAAACGACGCACCCCTTATTGTTACTCTTGAAAATTACGGAGGCTCATGCAACTTTATTGATCTCAAAGGATATCTAGAGCTTTATGGTGGCGTATCAGATTTTAATGGCTCATCCTATGCAACCTACTACTTAAACAATCTTGCCCCATACTCTATTTTTAATATGGTTTTTAACCTTAATGTAGCTAAAAACGTCTCAGCAGGTAACAATACAGTTTTATCATATCCATTCTATATCTCTTGGAACTATACTAACGATACAATACGTTCAACACAGGAGTACAATTTAAGTATACCTTTATACGGAAGTCCTGATCTTTCATTTTCGGTAAAAAATCAGCCTCTTATAGCAGGAGAATTAAATAATGTAACATTGCAAGTAAAGAATATCGGCTCTGGAAAGGCGTCTGATTTATCTCCTGAGATATCTATATCTGGAGCTAGCATCTTAACACAACCTTCTAAGATAAGTGTTATAGAGCCTAACGCCTCAAAAAACGTTTCTTTTTATGCGTATCTTCCTTCAAGTTCTGCAGGACAGCCTGTACTTTTAAATCTTGATTATAATTACATAACGCCTTATGGCTATAATACCTCTATTGCTACTACTGTAGATACATATGCTATACCGAATTATAACAATGGCGTGTCTATCTCAATATTAAATGGTAGTATAGAATCAGGAAACATTCAAAATACAAGCATAGTTGCATATGATACATCATCATATCCTATAGAAAATCTTACCATAACTCTTACTCCATCAAGTCCTATAACGTTGCTAAACTCAGATGGAATAATAAATTTCCCTACTATAAGACCTAACTCTAAGGTAGAGATGCCAATATCATTATATCTAACACCCTCATCTAGCACTGTAGGCAGCATCTCTGCTACAGTTTCATATATATTAAATGGACAACCTGAGAGTACAACTCTTCTATTGAATGTTCTTACACCTAGCAACATAGAGTTGACAAATATAAATACCGTACTTCTTCCTTCCTCTCCAACTATAGGGTCATCCTTCACATTGACCTCAACGTTAAACAACATAGGCTCAGAAACGGCCTCTGCCGTATCTATAACGCCTGAACCTGTAGAAGGAATAAGCATAGAGGGTGAAAACACAACATCATTAGGGAGCATACCTGTAGATACCCCTACGGCATTTACATTAAGCTTTTTAGTTTCCCAATCGTTTAAGCCAGGAATATATAACATACCAATAAAGGTCTCATATCTAAACAATCTTAACCAACAAATCAATCAAACAATTTTATTTCCGGTAAACATATCAAAAAGCAGCGCTACGTTTATAACAAGTTCCGGTGCATATGTTGCAACATCAGGAGCAGCTGGGAATGCAACTGGATACCATAACTTCAAAGGCGGTGGAGGAGTACCAATACTTTTAATTATAATAATTCTTATAATTATAGTAATACTTGCATACTACTTTTATAAGAGGAGGAAAACTAGCAAGAAAACAAAGGCGCATCAATGAAATTAAAGGACATACTTACACTTGGTATAAAAGGTGTCTCTGAAAGAAAAGTAAGGACAGCTTTAACCGTTTTAAGTGTGGTTATAGGCATAGCCGCTATAGTTGCTCTAACCTCATTAGTTAGTGGAATTTCTGTAAGCATTTCGAAGTCATTAGAAAGCATAGGTCCAACAGCAATATTTTTAACTTCCTCATCTTCTCATATTTTTACAAATGCAGATATAGCAGAAATAGAGTCGCTTCCAAACGTTAGTGTGGCTATACCTATTATAAGATTTCCAGCAAATATAACTACTGGAGGTGTGCAACAAACAGTAACGGTCTATGGCGTTTCAAACTCGGTTCTTTCTAACGCATTAGGAAGCATAAATCTTTATTCTGGAACAACTTATAATGACTCTTCACTTCCTACTGCCTTACTTGGATATGATGTTGCGTTTCCAACCAGCACTCAGAGCACTCCATCGGTAACTATAAATCAGCCTATATATCTTAGCGAACATACTCAAGGAGAAGGTACAAAAAGCATAACTCTTATCTCAACAGGTATACTAAACCAGTACGGCTCATCGTTGTTGGTATCCCCAGATACATCAATTTTCATACCGCTCCAAAACGCAATAAGTATAACCGGTAAGTACTCATATAACATAATTTTAGTAGAAGCAAAGAACACCTCAAGTGTAGCTGCACTTTCTTCACTCCTAAAAAATATATATGGTAACGGTGTGGGATTACTTTCTGTAGAAGCCCTTGCATCTACGGTATCATCTATAATAGGTTCAATAGGGATACTTTTAGGAAGTATAGCTGGAATATCTTTGATAGTTGCAGGAATAAGCATCTTAAGTATAATGATGGTTTCGGTAACAGAGAGAACAAGAGAGATAGGTATATTAAAAGCAATAGGTTTTAAGAAAAAAGATGTCCTTATTTTATTTTTATCAGAGGCCCTTATAATCGGTCTTCTAGGCGGAATAGTTGGCGTAGGCATAGGCGCAGGTGCTTCATACATACTTCCTAGCCTGCTTTCAGGAGGCGCTGGAACTGGAGGTGCATCATCTGGTGCTCCACAGGCAGCTTCCGGAGGTTCATCGTTTGCTGGAAGATCATCAGGTGGTGGTGGGGTAGCAATTGCAAATTCTCCATCAAGAAGTTCATCAAGTTCTTCATTTACACCTGTAATAACCCCTGGTGTAGTAATAATTGCAATATTAATAGCGGTTATAGTAAGCCTTTTATCAAGTCTTTATCCTGCATGGAAAGCGGCAAGCGTAGATCCTGTAAAGGCTATACGTTCTGAATAATATTTCAATGTGCTTTTAATTTTGAATAATGCTCTTTGTTCTTTAAAAATAAAGAAAAGTTTACGGACATGGCGGGATTTGAACCCGCAACCCTCGGCTCCGCAAGCCGATGCGCTATCCAAGTTACGCCACATGTCCAAACAAACATTTTATATATCTTTGTTGATAAAATCTTTTATACATT
>JAJZLO010000012.1 GCA_021803405.1 Microcaldota archaeon
CATTTATGAGTTAGCTATTATATAGCTTGCTCATGTAACTATAACTATTAATTATTGTGATTTAATGGCAAGACTAGGAAAAATCTGTACATCATGCGGTAAACTTACTGATAAGTATGTTCTATTCAAATGTCCTTCTTGTTCAGAAGAAGAGATAGTAAGATGTGAAGAGTGCCGTCTTAATCACACTACTTATATATGCAAGGCATGCAAGTTTGAGGGACCATAATGGGAGATGTTGCTACAATATTTAAGATCTACACGGAAACTGGAAAGGAGATTGAGGTAAGAGACAGCATAATTAAGACCTTAAAGCCAAAGAGCATACAGCTTGAAGATGTAGCTTTTGGTATTAAGGTTATAAAGGTAATGTTTGTCCACACAGATGAAGAAGGAAGCACAGCAATAGAAGAGAAACTAAAGGCAGTAAAGGATGTTACCGAAGTTGAGGTAGCCGATCAAACGCTATTATAATCTATACCCTTCCAATTTTTTATATTTTTTATTTTTAGTTTTTATTTATCTTATTTTTATTCTTCGCATTTTATTTATCTTTTTTATATTTGCTTTTAATTTTACAAATTCATTAGTGATAAAAAGTATTGTTACCAGAATAGGAGATGATGTCAAGTAGATATAAATAAAATACCTATTTGATAGTTATAGTCTCAAGTATTTTTTTGTTTTTATCATATCTTCTTATTAGATGATTGTTTGTGTCTGATATGTAAAGATATCTTCCATCAGATTTAACATCTGACGGTTCGAAAAGTCCAAGCGTATCGCACCTAGGATCATCAACTTTGCATACAGAGTGTTCTTCCTTTGAAATTATATTTGTGGAGATTTTTTTTGAAAGATTTATCTCCTTTATTGAGTTGTTGTATGTATCTGCTACGAATAACACTCCATCATCATAAGTTACACCTAACGGGTGCTGTAGAAGTGTCTCGTCAACTCTGCCTACTCTATCGCCAAAAACAAAAAGCCCAGAACCTACTATACTACTAACAAAGTTATTCTTAAGCGATATATTTCTTATTCCAGAAGCTTCGCTATCAGCAACATAAATATTATTCTTATTTAAAGACAGCCCACTAGGCTGGGCGAAGGAGCAGTGCTTAAAATCACCATCCTCTATGTCTTCGTATCCTATTCCAGCAAAGTAGCTTACTGTATCATCAAGGTCATACGCCAATATCTGATGTGATCCTGCCATAGCTATATAAGCGGTATTTTTCCCTACAACTATGTCCCATGGCGAGTTAAGTTTTGAATTCAAGGCTACTTTTTCTTCCAGATATCTTAATGGGGCTCCTTGCATTCCATTACCTGCCTTTGTTGTTACTTTATCTGACTTAAGGTCAATCATTCTAATCTTATGATTGTAAGTATCTGCAACCAATAATGTATTATTGTCTATCCACGCTATTCCTTGAGGTTTAAAAAATGAAGAGTTAGCCATGCTGCTATCAACAGCACCTTTTTCTCCTGATCCTATTCTTTGTACTATCCTTCCTTTTTTATCTATTAATAATATGCTGTTCATATTTGCGTTTGCTATGGCTATGAGCTTTCCATCAGGTGCAATAGAGATCTTTCCTGGATATCTCAAAATACCCCTTTTTTTAATTAGTTTGGAAGTATATGAACTTGGCTCTTTAATCATATTTTTATTGTACTTTTTAATAATATCCAAGAGTTTTTTATCAAGAACATCAAAGCTAATCTCTCCTGCAATCTTATCCCTTATTATTCCATCAGGTCCAATGATGACAAACATTGGCCATGCCTCTATTCCATATTTTTTCCATATCTTCATATCGCTATCTAGTATGATTGGATGTTTTATTTCATATCTCTCTATTGCCTCTTTGACATTTTCTAAAGCCTTTTCAACTTTATACTTCGGAGAGTGAATTCCAATTATAACTACCTTTTTATTTTCATACTTTGACTCTAGCATTTCAAGTACTGGCATCATATGTATGCAGTTTATACAACCATATGTCCAGAAATCAAGAAGTACTACCCTGCCCTTTAAATCGTTTAATGCTATCTTGTTTTTTATATTTAACCAAACTATATCATCAGGAAACTCTGGGGCCAATAAGCCTTTAATTGAAAATATACCTGCCATTATTAAGTATCAATAATAAGCTATTTAGCTCTTTTATTTTTTTATTTATTTAATAATTAATGTTTTGTTCTGTTAAAAAATGGTTAAAAAATGAGAAACATAGTAAAAATATTGGTGTTTTTCTGCCAAAACCTGTATTTCCACTATTCATATTTTTATATATTTGTCGTCTTAAATATTACTTTTAATTATTCTTTATTTACATAAACAGTTCTTTCTGATAAGTATTTAAATTTAACCTGCCTTATTCACTGCGACTTGTTAATCAAGGTGTATTTATATGGTAAACGAAGAAAAAAATCTTGAGGTTGTTGAAAAAGTGACTACTCTAAACGAGCAGTCTGGTGTAATGGAGCTTCCTAAAGAAACTATGGAGTTTTTCAATGGCGATGAGATACGTGCAAGAGTTTTTTACGAGAAGTACGCTTTTAAAGATGGTTCCGGAAAGATAATAGAGAAAATACCTCCTGAGATGTGGGCAAGGGTATCAAGCGAGATAGCAGGGGTGGAAAATACACCTGAAAAGAAAGAAGAATGGAAGGGAAAGTTTATGTGGTTACTTAATGACTTTAAATTTCTTCCAGGCGGTAGAATAATGTTCGGCGCAGGCCAGAAAAGAAAGGCAACTCTTTTAAACTGTTATGTTGTTCCAATAAAAAATGATTCTATAGAATCTATCTTTGATTGGTGCAAGGAAGCGGCAAGAACTTACAGTTATGGTGGTGGTGTAGGAACTGACATAAGCGTATTGAGGCCAAAAGGTGCTCCTGTAAATAACTCAGCTGTATACTCTACAGGTTCTGTTTCATTCATGAATATCTTCAGTGAAACTACACATACGATAGGTCAAAGTGGCAGAAGAGGCGCCTTAATGATAACAATAAGTGTAGACCATCCCGACATCATGAACTTCATAAATGTAAAAAAGGATCTTACGAATGTGAGGTATGCCAATATAAGCGTAAGAATAACCGATGAGTTCATGACGGCTGTAGAACAGGGCAAAGACTTCACGTTGAGATATTCTGGTGATAAATTAGGAAGAATAGAAAAGAAGATAAACGCAAAGGAGTTATGGGCTCAACTAATAAACTCCGCTAGGGACTGGGCAGAACCTGGACTTATCTTCTGGGACACAGTAAAAAGGTTCTCTCCAAGCGAGTATAATGGGATGGAGGTTATAACTACAAATCCTTGTTCAGAACAGCCTTTGCAGCCTTACGGTGCGTGCGATCTTGGTAATCTAAACCTAGCCTCCTTTGTATTGAATCAATTTACCTCTAATGCATCTTTTGATTGGAAAAGTTTCGAGCAGGCAACAAGATATGCAGTAAGGTTTCTTGACGATGTACTTGATTATAATGATGGTAAACATCCTTTAAACGAGCAGAATCTTGCAGCTAGAAGCAGTAGAAGAATAGGCGTTGGCGTTACGGCTCTTGGAGACATGCTCATAAAATTAGGAATAAAGTATGATACCGATAAAGCATTGGCATTTGTTGATGACTTATTCAACAAGATGAAAAATATAGCATATGATGAAAGCATAGAGATAGCAAAGGAAAAAGGTACATTCCCATTGTTTGAAAAGGAAAAGCATCTGCAAATGAACTTTATAAAAACACTATCTCCAGAACTCAAGGAAAAGATTTCAAGATATGGCCTTAGAAATGTTGCAATACTTACAGTTCCACCTGTCGGCAGCGGTTCGGTACTTTCAGGTACCTCTAGTGGAATAGAACCGGTATTTGCATTTAGTTATACGAGAAGATCAGAATCGCTTAGCCAAGGGGTGTTCAAGGTCTACCACCCTCTTGCTAATCAATATATGCAATCACATAATCTTACTGATGAAAGTGATCTTCCAGAGTTTTTTGTACCGGCCCATAAAATAGAGGCTCAGTTCAGGGTAAAGATGCAGGGAGTAATACAAAAGCATATAGATAGCGCAATATCCTCTACAGTTAATCTACCTAGAGATACTACTGCAGAGCAGGTAGGGGAGATATATATGCAGGCATGGAAGGCAGGATGCAAAGGCATAACAGTTTATCGTGAAGGCTCAAGAGAAGGCATACTTATAACAAACGAAGAAGCGGATAAAAAAGAAGCCAAAACCGCATCAGAAAAAACCGAGGTGATATCGCAGCCTTCTTTCTCATTAGAACCTTGGGAAAGGCCAAGAATGGTCTCTGGCCATACAATAAGAATGACTCTTCCACAAGGGGCTCTTTATGTAACTGCTAACTTTGATGAAAATCAAATTAAGGAGGTATTTATAAACCTTGGAAAGACCGGCAGTGATGAAAAGAGTTACTGTGAAGCCATGGGCAGATTGATAAGCAAGTATCTTCAAATAGGAGGTGATTTGCAGGAGGTACTGTCCAGTCTTAAAGGTATAAAAGCTAACTCTGCAATATCCTGGGATCATGGTATGAAGTTATATAGTATACCTGATGCCATTGCAAAGGCTCTTGAGATTATGTCTGGAATATCAAAACCATTGTTTGCAGAACCGTTAGGCACACAAGCTACAGTTTCATTGGGTCAACAGCTCCCAATATCAAACTCAAATAAGAACAAAAAGAATTCAGATGGAGAGATCTCAATGGAGCTATGCATAAAATGCAATGAAAAAGCGGTTATACATGAAAACGGCTGCTATACCTGCCAATCTTGTGGATATACTAAGTGTGATTGAAGAGCAGTTGTAATTGTAAAAGGATTCAAATAATCTTAATTAGATGAGTTAGAGAGTGGGAAAGTCCATATCTCTTATTTTTTGAAAAATCTCACTAACAACACATAAGCTATTGCCGTGCATTAAAAATGGAAAAAGCTAAATTATTTTCTTGTAATATACTTATTGAGTACATGTCTGAGTTTTATACTGGAACTGGAGATGAAGGAAAGACGGGCATATTATCGGAAAAACGCCTTTCCAAAAGTGATACATTAATTGATGCCATAGGCAGTGTAGATGAACTAAATAGCTATTTAGGAGTAGTATCATTTTATACTAAGGATAACCGTATTTCAGATCAATTGTTTAAGATACAAAATGATCTTTTTGTAATAGGGGCTAATCTTGCATCATTAAGTAATGGAAAGATAGAAAAGGCAATGCTTCAAGAAGAAAAATTAAAAAATGTAGAGCAATTAATAGAGCTTTTAGGAAGTGAGATTCCTCCTTTAAGGCAGTTTGTAATACCTACCGGTTGCGAAGCCGCTGTGCATATGCACGTAGCGCGTTCAATAGCAAGACGTGCAGAAAGAGAGGTGGTTAAGGCAAGCAACGAGTACAATCTAGATAAATCACTAATAAGCTATCTGAACAGATTATCCTCGCTATTTTTTACAGCTGCTTTGTACTTAAATCTAAAGAACAACATAGAGGAAAAGCACCCTACTTATTAATTATATTATCTTTTTTTATCTTTTATTTTTTTTGGTTTTAACTCTGCAACTTGCATATGATAACTTATTGAGATAATAAAGTATCAATATTGTATCAATAAGCAAAACAACTAAAAATATCTGCGTTATATAATCATTTATTATATACGCCATATAACTTGTTGTAGAGAGGCTTATTCCGATAGCTGTAAGCCCGTATATAATGGGAGCTGCGCAGCCGCAACCTCCAATAACGCCTCCGAAAAGAATGGTTATTATGCTGGTAGCGCTTCCGGTTATCTTTGCCTGATTTTTAATTGTGTTTTTAATTGCATAAATCGATATGGTAAATAATATTGATGATAATAGTATCATCGCATAAATGAGAGATATGGGCAGCTCTATTAACAGTATGCCATAATTTTGATAGCTTATTAAAATCGTAAATATATAGTAATAAACAATAATTGATGCTATATTGAGAAGTATGTATCTAGGCCTTTTGTATATCTTGATCACTGTATTTTTTATATTACTAATATTCTTCAATAACTTCATAGATATTTATTGCTATAATAAAAATAAAGCTTTTGTGTTTTAGAACTTAAAAATATTATAACCTCAAAAAACAAACGCTTTAAATACTTGCTTGCTTTATTACTTATAACTTATACACTTTGGTGAAAATGATGGCAAGAAAAGAAACCTTGCATACTGACGATATGAATTATGGCAGCTCTACTGCAATGTCTCCAGAGGCTCACATGAAACGTATTCTGCATTACAAAGAAAGACACTCCGGTTGGCATATATTCAATGCAATATACTGGGGAATATACTTATTCGTTTTCGGAATGGTTCTTATACTTCAGCCTACGCTGGGTTATACCGTTATATTCGCTATAGGTCTATCGGTAATAATACTTTCTTTAATGCTTGTAATATACGGCTTTGTAACTGCACTACACGTAAAGCTTATGAAGAAGTATGGTTAAATATATACTACTTAATTATTTAGGTTTGATTTGGTTTAATGGTAACGCTGCCCAACATCTATAAACATAAAAATGCAAAGTACTTCGTACTTGTACCTCTTTTACTGCTAGCATTCGGTCTTTACTTTTCAACACATTTAACCTTTGATTCTACTCTGAGCGGCGGTGTAAGTATAGCTTTGCAAACCAACTCCACTGTAAATCAGGCACAGTTATCTTCTCAAATATCCTCTTTGCTACATACACAAAGCCCATCAATAGAGAACAGCCCTGGCGGCCTTCAGATAACCCTTACTATAAATCAAAGCATATCTAATGCCGAGCAGTCTCTTCTAGCCTTTTATACATACAATCAGAATTACTCGTCAAGTGAGCTCAACTCATCTTTAATATCACAGTCGCTTAAATCACAGCCCTCTAATAAAACCTTGCTCAATTATCAACAACAAAATCAAACCGTCATGGCAGCTTCTTTAGCAGGTATGAAAAGCTCTCTTAGCAGTGAACTTTCTTATCTTTCTCCTTTCATAGGTCCTATACAGATAAACTCTACGGATCCAACATATATGACCGCATTAGCTCAGAATACATATTCGCAAGCAAGCAGCTCTTATGAAAACAATATTCTTACCGCTCTGCATAAGGTCATAAACTTCAAGCAGTACTCATACCATCACTT
>JAJZLO010000018.1 GCA_021803405.1 Microcaldota archaeon
CTGAAAATTACGGGGCATCTCCTAGCGGAGTATGGTATACTCTTAAAAAACTCAAAAAAGAGAGGGTGGTGGACTTTACCGAAAAGGGGGAGGCGTATAAGCCTCTTTCCCTTACGGAAAATGGTATTACCATCTTAAGACAAAACAGTGCGATCCGAAAAACAAAAATGATCAGTAGACCCATTACTGCAGTAGGAGGTCTTTAATATTTTTATACAGAAATCAAACTATGAAAAACTCAAAGTATATGGATATAAAAAAGCGATTAAAAAGATACAAAGTTACACCATTTCAGGAAAAGGTACTTCTTGCTACGTTCACAATACCTAAGGGAAGAACCTTATCGTATAAAGCGCTTGCAAAAAAGATAGGACATCCTAAAGCTTTTAGAGCTGTAGGTACCGCGTTGAAAAAGAACCCATTTCCGCTAACAATACCTTGTCATAGAGTAATAAAAAGCGATGGAGAAATAGGAGGGTATTCTAATGGTGGAACGATTAAAAAACGTATGTTATTGATAAATGAAAATGCCATTAAATAATGCTTTGATTATTTTGCAGTTCTTTTAATATGAGAAAAACATTTCTTTCTAAATCGCTTATGGTTCCTGAGTTTTCTATTGTATACTCGGAGTTTTCTATTACGGAATCTATACCAACCTTGGTCTCATTATTTTCTCTATAATTAATAAATTCAGATAATGTTTTGGGATCATCTGAACGGCCTCGCTTATTCAAGCGTGAAAAACGGTTTTCCTGAGAAGAAATTACGGCTATTGTCTTTATATCGTTTATATTTTTTTTAAAGTATTCTAACTCCTTGAGGCTCCTTACGCCTATTATTGCTATGTTTTCTTCTTTTTGAGAAAGAATTTTTTCGGTAATTTTTTTGGCGATTATCTCTTCGCCTTTTAACTCCCTTATCCTAAGCATAAACTCTTTTGTATTTTTTGGAGTAGGCGCTATGGCTTCCTTTTCCATTTCTGATTTTATTATAGAACCCATCTCTATTATATGGAATCCCATTTTTTCTAATATTCTTGAAAGCTCGGTCTTGCCTGCTCCTGATCTGCCGGTTATACATAATATCATAAAATTACCTATTTACCTTTTACTTACCTTACTATAGATCCCTCTTTTATTTCCTTTTCAGGAGCAAGAAGTATTATCTTATCATCATCTCCAGCTGCAAGGAGCATGCCATTAGACAATACGTTTGCTATTTTTTTAGGGTCAAGATTAACTATACATACCACTTCCCTGTTAAGCAACTCTTCTTTTGAGTAATTATTTTTGATTCCAGCAACTATGACCCTATTCCCAACAATATCTCCAAGAAATATATCTAATTTATAGACAGGACTTTTTGCACCTTCTATTTCTTCTACATTTTTTATCCTGCCTACCCTGATTTCGAGCTTTGAGAAGTCTTCTATGCTTACCAAAAACACACCAATATAATACTAATATATTACAAAACCAATTATAAATAATTGAGCTTGAGTATAGTATATCATGAGAATTTTTATCTGTATTGAGATACCTGAAGAAATAAAAAATAGTATTGCAACAATACAAAATGGATTAAAACAGAGCAACGTACGCATAGTTAATAAAGATATACTCCATGTAACATTGAATTTTTTAGGCGATTTTAAAGAGGATAATTTGCCTTTGCTATATGAAAAATTATCAAGGATAAATATTAAAGGATTTAAAATATCTCTTAGAGGAATTGATGCATTTAGGAATGGAGACACTAAAGGCATTGTTTTTGTAAAGATTTTTGATGGAGAGATGAATGTAAAAACATTATCTGAAACTATCAATGACTGTCTTGGAATAAAAAATGCACAGGACTTCAATGCCCATCTAACCATTGCAAGAGTGAAGGAAAGTTATGAGATTTGGGATAAAATCAGGGTTTATAAAGATAAATATTTTGGAGAGTTTTTTGTTACTTCGATTAAGATAAAAAATAGCACACTTACAAATGAAGGGCCGATTTATAAAGATCTTAAAGAGATCATTCTTTTATAAGCAGTTGCTTTCTTGAAGACTCAAACTCTTCATAAGTACCTTTGTTTATTAGCTCGCCAGGCCTATATATCCTGTTTTCAAGTAGAAGATTATATGTCATGCCGGTTTTAGTATCTATTAGTATATGCCTCTGCTCCTTTCCGAAAAGATCTACCTCGGCCAATACGCCGGTTATTTTTTTATGTAAGGAGTTGAAAAAACTATCAATTTCAGCATGATTGTTTTGCATGCCTATCAGTCTTATCTCGATATTAGGTTTCTTAAGCTTTTTAATCAATGCATTTATAGAGGATAACTCACTTTCGGTGAGTACTGTGCTGGTCCTTAAGGCTATTGTATGAGATGAATTAACATCAAAAAAAACAACAAGCATATCGAAGTTTATATTTGAGGTTCGTATATACCTAGTTTCATCGTTGTAGTTTTTATTTAAAAGTGTATTTGGGAGAAGCTCAACTGACCTATCCAGATATCTATTTACCGAGCTATTATGCCTATCTCCTGTATTTAATAAAAGTTGTTGAGTGCCGAAGGGAGCATTTAGCTTTTCTCGCATTAGTACATTCCATAAGTCCATTTAAACACAGCCATTTAAACCTTTAAAGGTTTTTACTTTTTAAGATAGTAGTATAATGAAGGCATAAAATAAAAGCTTTTTGAAGTAAATATGTGGTAAAACCAATATAGGCAATAATTACAAAAGAATTAAATATATTACCATACATAAAGTATAAAGTCTGGACGCCTATTTTTGGCTGGTTTTTATGAATGTGAATATTATTGAGAATACGCCAACTTCAGTCAGCTTTAAGCTTACAGGAGTAGGATTTAACTTTGCTAACGCGCTTAGAAGAATAATTATGAATAGTGTCAGCTGTTTTGCAATAGACTCGGTCACGGTCTATGAGAACTCAAGCGCAATGTTTGATGAGTATTTAGCCCATAGAATAGGTTTAATACCTATAATAACTCCAAAAGGTTATACAAAAAAAGATGAGATACTTTTTAAGCTTGTAGCTGAAGGTCCAATAACGGTATACTCAAAGGATATAAAAAGTACGGAGAAGGATGTACATGTCGCTAATGAGAATATACCGGTAATGAAGCTATCACAAGGCCAAAAACTAAGATTGGACGCCAAGGCAGTTTATGATATAGGAGCAAAAAGCTCAAAGTTTCAACCAGGATTAGCTACTTACAAAGCAAATGAAAAAGGAGATGAGTTTGAGTTTTACGTTGAGTCATTTGGTCAGATCCCCGCAATAGAGATTATCACTAGAGCATTAGATATAATAAGCAATAATGTAAAAGAGATAAGCAAGGAGCTTAAGAAATAAAGTTGACCCAAAGCGGGGGTGGCAGAGTATGGTCAAATGCGCAGGACCGAGGCTCCTGTAGCTTTAGAGCTTGCGTGAGTTCAAATCTCACCCCCCGCAGTAAAATGCATAAAGGTGCAGTTATGAAAATAGAAAAAGATACAACAAAAAAATGGATAATGACCTTGGAAAAGGCAAAGGAGAGTGGAAAGAATGCCGGTCTGTCCGAAAGTGCAATATTCAAAGCCTCTAAGCCTAGAAGACAGCGCGTAAAGGTTACCTTGCTTAAGTTGCAGAAGTATGCAAAAGATAATGATAACATAATAGTTCCAGGAAAGGTTTTAGGAAACGGAAAACTTAGCAAAAAATTCAATATTTCAGCAATAGAGTACTCCAAATCTTCTTTGGAAAGATTAAAGGAGGCAGGATGCAATGTTGTCGATATTAAAAATATGATTGAAAAGGATAACTTAAGGATTTTAGTGTGATGTTATGGTAGAGTATTCAATAGATGGAGAAGGTATTATTCTTGGAAGACTTGCTAGTAAAGCAGCAAAACTTCTTCTTGAAGGAAATACAGTAAATGTATTCAATGCAGAAAAGATAGTTATGAGCGGCCATCTTAGATTCATAGTAGATAAGTATAAGGAAAAGGTAGAGTTGAAGGATAAAGCAAATCCAGAACATTCTCCATACATATCAAGAAGGTCTGATCTTTTTGTTAAAAGAATAATAAGAGGCATGCTCCCATATAGACAGCCTAAAGGAAAAAATGCTTATAAAAATCTTAAAATATACATAGGAGTTCCAGAAGGTATGACAGAAACAAATGACCTTAAGCTTAAGAAAGGAGAAGAGGTTTATGAAAACCTTATAACGATAAAGACCCTTACAGAGAAGCTAGGATACAATAAGTGAACAATATGGCAACTGAAGATATAGTAGAAAAAACAGTAAAGGCTCCTAAAGGAGTCAAAGACTTAGACAAAGAATTGAGTGAGTTTAACCAAACAACTTCACAGGTACAAAGCGCTCAAAAAATTGCTAAAAAAAGCACCGTAAAAAAGACTCAAAAACCTAAGAAAAGCAGAAATACGGGAAAGGTATTTATTGAAAAAGGAAAAAGAAAGGAAGCAGTAGCAAGAGCTAGCCTTTTTAGTAACGGTTCAGGAGAGATACTTCTTAACGGAATAAACATACGATACATACAGCCAAAAGAGATAAAAGAAATAATAATGGAGCCTTTGAATATAGCACCAATGGCAAAGGAGATATCGTTAAAGTCAAACATAAAGATAAATGTATATGGAGGAGGAGTAAGCGGAAGGGCTCAGGCGGCTAGAAATGCGCTTGCAAAGGTTATAGTTAAGGCATCAGGAAGCGATGAACTTAAAAATATATTTATGGAGTATGATAGGAATATACTTGTTGATGACCATAGGCGTGTAGAGCCTAAGAAGTTCAAAGGTCCTAAGGCAAGAGCAAGATTCCAAACATCATACAGATAATTTGTGATATTATGATGATCCCAATTAGATGTTTTTCATGTGGCCAAGTAATTGCCGACAAATGGGAAGAGTACGACAGGAGAGTAAATAAAAACAAGGAAGAGCCAGGGAAGGTACTTGACGATATGAAAATAACAAGATACTGCTGCAGAAGGATGATGATAAGCCATGTGGACATAATAGATGACATAATAAATTATAGCAGGAAATAATTGAAAACATATAAATAATACGATGAATAATATTTAAAACCAAGGGGGTCGTCTGCTAGTTTGGTTAGGCTTTGTGCTTAGGGAGCATAAGACCCGAGTTCAAAAAGAAATTGAAAATCTCGGCGACCCCAAATTTGTAAAAAATAAGATGGTGAAAAAATGACCGATGAAATGCTCGTTGACCAGAATGAATACTTAGAGGTAGGAATACACATAGGCACTAAGGTAAGAACACCTGGAATGAAGAAGTACATATATAAAGTAAGAGAGGATGGACTTTATCTGTTGGATCTTGCAACGATAGATAAAAGGATTAAGATGGCCGCAAAGATGCTTGCAAGATACGATCCTTCAGATATAGTGGTCACCGCTTCAAGAATATACTCCATAACAGCGGCAACAAAGTTTGCTGAGATTACTAAAATAAAGCTTATTACAGGAAGAGTAATGCCAGGATTGTTTACAAATCCAAACAGAGAGGACTTCATTGAACCAGAAATAATAATTATAAGCGACAATAGAAACGAGAGGCAAGCGATAAAAGAGGCCAGTAAAACAAGCGTTCCGATAATAGCTTTGTGCGATACCGATAACTGGATAAAGTTTGTTGATCTGGTACTGCCTTGCAATAATAAGGGAAGAAGATCATTATCCTTGATTTACTTCCTTCTCGCAAGAGAGTTCATGAAGGAGAAAGGATTAATAAAGACCAATGATGAATTTAATTATAAAGTCTCTGACTTCGAAGCGAAGGTTGAGATGAAGGCGAAGTAGTTGCATTTGAAAAATAGAATAAAAGGCCAGGCAGCCATGGACTTCATGGCGTCGTATGGAATAGCACTGATAATCATAATAGCAGCTGTGTCAGTAATATACATAGTAAGCAGCTCTAACTCCGATATATTTCAACAGTCCTGCACTGCTTACTCGGGTTTTTCTTGCGGCTCTTTCTTTTTAACTGAGAATGGAGTTTTAAATATAACACTTGCACAAGCAACAGGAGGAAATGTACTGGTAAATGGAATAGCATGCTCATCTACACAGGCAAGCGGTGGAGATGTGCCAGCGTATGGAAATTATGATGTCTTTAATAGTTTTTATTACTATCCAAACAACGAGTTTGCAAATGGAGTTTATATTAATACTGGCAGTTCTGCTTCATTTGATCTTTATTGTTATGATTCATCCGGAGTGGCTATATCTTCGACAAACGCAGGCGCTTTCGTAGGATACATCTGGCTCAATTATACAATACTTGGAACAAATGTTAAGACAACGCAATTAGTCGCTTCGTTCACCGCGCAGTATACATGAAGATATATTTACCTCTGAAACTTCGCATACATATATAAATTTAACGAGATAATAATAGAGCATTTATTTGGTGAAATAATGAACATGAACCATGAAAGGCCATTCGACCTTTTAAACAAGGCAATAGGACAGCAAGTACTTATTAGATTGAAGAATGGAGACGGTATAAGAGGAAAGGTGCAGTCTTTTGACGTGCATATGAATATTGTGCTTGAAGGCGCCGAGGAACTTGATGAAGGCGGAAGCACAAAAACAAAGTTAGGTGTAATACTTTTAAGAGGAGGAAATATTCTTTTTATCTCTCCTGCTTAAGAGTTATATTTATGGGCTCCTAGCGCAACGGTAGCGCGCCTGCATGGCATGCAGGAGGTTGCGGGTTCAAATAAACTTCCTGAACAAAGAATCAAGAAGCTTTGAAAATCCCGCGGAGTCCATAAAATTTGGCTTTTCCTTAGCATAACGCAGCATTTACATTAAAATGATATTTAATATTAAAGTTATTTTTATTTGCCGTTAATGTAAGCCTTTTAATCTTTTGTATCCTATATAAAACAGTATAAAGTCTTGCAAATAATAAATAAAAATAAGGAATATGAATGCGAAAGTCCCATAGATTTTTAAA
>JAJZLO010000006.1 GCA_021803405.1 Microcaldota archaeon
AAAGGATTAAATACTTTACAGCTCTAAACCATATTTACATTTGATAATGATTATGGACTATGATAATAAGAATATAGTCCTCAATGAGCTCATAGGTTTAAAGGTATCCGTTGTAAGTTCCCTTGACAAAAAACAAAAGGGCATTACCGGAACAATAGTGGACGAGACAAAAAACACTATCAAAATAAGCTCAGGAACAAAGATAATATCTCTTATAAAGAAAACTTCAAAGTTTAGATTTTACCATGGAAAGCAGCACTTCGATGTTGAAGGCAAAGAGATAAAGTTTAGGCCTGATGAACGCATTGAGAAAGGACTAAAGTATTATAAAAGAAGAAAACTTAATGATTAATTATATTTCAAGGTGTATGTTTGGAATGCAATGATATAAAATGCCCTGTTCATGGAAACTTGAGTATTAGAGGCATAAAACTTTCAGGAAAGGTCGTAAGCGCTAAGGCAAAAAAAACTGCAATAGTAGAGATAGATTATACTAAATATATGTACAAATATGAAAGGTATCTACGAAAAAGATCAAGAATACCTGCATATAATCCGGATTGTATGGCAGCTAAAGAAGGAGATATTGTAAATATAGATGAAACAAGAAGGCTAAGTAAAACAAAGTCTTTTGTAGTGACAAAAATAGTAAAATAATGGTTTTATAATGCGAGGAGTATCTTCAAAAGTAATGAAAACACTTATACCTGGCAGTGTTCTTGCCTGCGCAGATAACAGTGGAGCATACGAGTTTAGAATAATACATATCATAGGTAAGGGAGGAGGTGGAAGACATGGAAAGCTTGCATCTGCAGGAATAGGAGATATAGTTTCTGCAAGCGTAAGAAAAGGAACACCAACCTATTTAAAAAAGCCTGTGCGTGTTGTGATAGTTAGGCAAAAAGCCCCATTAAGGAGAGCAAATGGACTTCATGTAAGGTTTGAAGACAACGCTGGGGTTATGGTAAGTGAAGAGAACATGCCAATAGGTACGGAAATAAAAGGAGCAATAGCAAGGGAGGTAGCAGAAAGATTTTCAAATATAAAAGGAGTTGCATCCAGAATAGTGTGATTTTAATGAAAAGCAGTAAACCTAGAAAACAAAGATTATTCAGATATCAAGCACCTGCACATATAAGGCAGAGCTTTGTTCATTCAAGAATATCTAAAGAGCTAGCTAAGAAGTTAGGAATTAAAAAAAGAAGCGCACAGGTAAAGAAAGGCGACACCGTAAAAATAATGGTTGGTTCAAATAAAGGAAAGAGCGGAAAGGTAAATCTTGTTGAGACAAAAAAAGGAATACTTCTTGTTGAAGGTGTTTCAAGAAGGAACGCAAAGGGAAAGGAACTTCAGATACCTATAAAAACCTCAAATGTATATATAACAGATTTAGAACTTAGCGATAAGCTGAGAAAGTTAAAGTTAGGGTTAAAAGAATAGTGATAAGATGGGAAATAAAGCAAACAGTAGACATATAAAGAGACTTGCATCAAGCAAGTACATGTCAATAAGCAGGAAGAAATCTACATATATAGCCAAGCCTCTTCCTGGAAGGCACAATAAATTATCTAACATTTCATTAAAAACGGTACTAACCGAAAAGTTAGGTCTTACCTCAACGGGAAGGGAAGCAGAAATAATAATTAAAAGTAAAGATATAAAAGTGAATGGAAGAACAATAACTGAGCCGTTATACGGTGTGGGTTTTGGAGATATAATACACATAAAAGATGAAAAGGATGGTTATGTAGTTCTTACAAATAAACATGGTACATTTTCTATAGAAAAAAACAAAGGTTCAAAGTCAGTATTCAGGGTTGTCGGTAAATATGTAACTAAAGGAAAGAAGGTAATGGTAAGGTTGCACGATGGCTCAATTTTCAACGTGGCAAACTCAAAAGATATAAACGTTAACGATTCTGTTGAGTTAAAGGACGGAAAGATAAACTCCATAGTAAAGTTGAAAGAAGGTGGAAAGTGCGTAGTAATAAAAGGAACCCACGCTTCCGAATCGGGCACTATAAATAAAATACATCCTGGTACGGCCACAAGGCTGACTCTGGTTTCCATAGCATCTGGAAAAGGTAACTTTGAAACTACTTTGGAAAATATAATGGCAATAGCTGATTAAAATGGCAGACAATCCAATGAAAAATGTATATCTGGAAAAGGTAGTCATAAATATAGGCGTAGGCCTAAACGAGAATATGGTAGATAATGCAAAGGCTCTTATTAAAAAATTAACCAATCATAACGCAGGCACAACAATCTCAAAAAGAAGGGATCCTGAGTTGAAGTTGAAAAAAGGGCAGCATATAGGTGCTGTATCTACAATACGTGGTAAAGAAGCGCTTGACTTTTTAAGGCGCGCTTTAGATGCAAATAATAATGTATTAGGTAAAAATGCAATAGCAAACAACTCTCTTAATTTCGGAGTAAAAGAGTATATTTATTTTTCAGGAGTAAAGTATGATCCTAAGATAGGAATATTGGGTATGAATGTAAATGCAGCCTTTGCAAGGAAAGGTTCAAGAGTTGCAAATAGGAAAAGAAAAACATCAAAGCCTGGTTACAAACACAGCAAAATAACCCGCGAAGAGATAGCATCTTATCTAAAGGATAATTTAAAAATCTCCATACAAGAATAAGTTTAAGAGGATATGATTAAATGAAGGTAAATTTCGAGCAAAAAATGAAAGGAAGAGGAGTCAGAAAGTGCAGAATGTGCGGAGGTTCAAGAGGACTCATAAGAAGTTATAATTTAAGAATATGTAGAAGATGTTTCAGGGAGTCAGCAAAGTATCTGGGCTTTGAAAAGTATTAAGTTGAGTTTTATGGATGTATTAGCCGATGTTTTAAACAAGATAAAGGTCTGCGAGAATACGGGCAGCTACGAATGCAAAGTTAATTCTACAAAACTGGTAAAATCAGTTTTAGAATCAATAAAGAATAATGGATATATCGATGGTTTTGAGGAGTTAAACGATGGCAAATTCAAGAAGTTAAATATCAAATTATCAAAAAAGATAAATGACATAGGGGTTATAAAACCAAGACATGCAGTAAGTACAAAAGATTATCAGATATATGAAAAAAGATACATTCCAAGCAAGGACTTTGGCATACTTATAATATCCACCCCTAAGGGAATAATGACAAACAGAGAGGCAAAAGAGCAAAACATAGGCGGCAGGCTTTTAGCATATTTATACTGATGTTGATTTCAATGTACGAGATAGAGATACAAAAAGGAGTTGCTGTTTCAGTGGACGGAGATACAGTAAGGATAAAGGGAAAATTAGGTTCATGCTCAAAAAAATTCAATAAAAGGCTAATCTCAATTTCATCTAACGGCTCAAAAATTAAGGTAGAGGAAACATCTAATGGCAAACTTTCAAAAAAAGCAGTTCTCGCATCACAAGCTTTTACTTCAGAATTAAAGAGCTCAATAAAAGGAGTTGAGGAAGGCATAGAAACCAAAATGACTGTGTTTTTTGCTCACTTCCCAATGACTATAGAGATAAAAAATAAGCAGATATTAATCAAGAACATTTTTGGAGAAAGAGTTCCAAGAGAAACAAAAATAGTTGGTGATACTAAAGTAGAGGTTAAGGGTCAAGCCGTAACAATAAAAGGGGTAGATGCTTATGATGTTGGGCAGACCGTGGCCAATCTAAGGAAGATATGCTTTGCAAGAGGTTTTGATACCCGTGTATTCCAAGATGGAATATACAAATCAAAAGAATAAGGTAATTTAAATGAACATTAAAAAGAAATCAAAGTTTGTAGTTCCAAATTATAGAGCTAAAAGCAGGAAGGGAGTTAAAAATAGATGGAGGCATCAGAGAGGAATAGACAACAAAAAAAGGACAATGAGAAGTGGTTATGGTGTAATTCCTAAAATAGGCTACAAAAATGATGTTGTAAAAAATGGTCTTGGACCTGACGGAAAGCAAAAAGCAGTTGTAAGAAATGCATCTGAGCTTAAGGAGGCAATGCTCATACCTGATGTTTCAATAGTTCTGCATCATGCTCTTTCTTCAAGAAAGAAACTTGCATTACAGAAAGATGCCGAGAAGGCAGGTCTGAAGGTAGCAAATAGGGTGAAGATATGACTATAAAATTTACTAGGCGAATAGCGTCTGAAATTATGAAGAGAGGAGAAAGCTCAATACGCATAAATCCTTCAGGAATTGACGATGCGAAAAAAGCCATGACAAGAGAAGATGTAAGAACATTAATAAAAAATGGCGGAGTTTATGCAATAAAGAAGAAACATAACGTCAGCATGAACTCAAAACTTCTTAAAATTAGGAGAAGCAAAGGAAGAGGCAGAGGTCCAGGAAAAAGAAAAGGAACATTAAACGCAAGGCGCGGCAACACGTGGATTAAAAAGGTAAGATCACAGCGCTCTCTTCTAAATAGATTAAAATTAATGGGAAAGTTAGATAATGTTTCATTTAACAAGTATTATATGCTTGTAAAAGGCAACAGCTTCCCAGACAAGGCATCATTAATACTTCACATAAGGGAAGATGGCATAACTCTTAAAGATGAGGACATAAAGACCATCCAAGAGTATATGAAAAGCCAGTATAAAAAATAATATAGGTTAGATCATGGCAAAAATATTTAAATTAGGTTTTAAAAGGAAAAGGAAACATATCACCAATTACCATAAAAGATTTGCTTTAGTTAAAGGCACATTTGAGAGAATAGCTATAAGAAGGTCAAACAAGAGGATATCGGCACAGATAATAAAATACGAAGAAAAAGGAGATCTTGTACTTGCATCTGCATACTCGGAACAACTTTCAAAGTATGGCTGGCCTGCAAGGAGCAACAAGGCAACAGCATATCTTACCGGACTTTTGCTTGCTAAGGACGCAAAGCAAAAAAAACTTTTAGACAAGGAGTACATACTAGACATAGGTCTTAGTGCTCCAGTTAAGAACTCAGTACCTTTTGTATTTGCACAGGGTTGCATAGATGGAGGTTTGAAATTACGTTCAGGAGCAAAGTTGGATGAGAAGACATACAACGCTTCAAGCTCTTATGCAACTTATATAAAAGACGATAAGGAAAAATACGAAAAGCACTTTGGCGGCTATATAAAACAAAAGATAAAGCCTGAAGAGCTAAGCAGTACTTTTAAAATAATAAAAGAAAAAATACTTAATGAGTGATTTGTTGGAAAAGAGAGATAGAGATACTGTAGCAGAGTTTGCATGGACTCCTAAAACTAAGATAGGCATATTGGTTAGCGAAGGAAAAATAAGAAACATAGAAGAGATTTTTGCAAGTGGAAAGCCTATAAAAGAAGTCGGAATAGTAGATGCATTAATTCCTAATCTAGAAGATAAAGTTCTTGAAATAGCGTCTGTCCAAAGAATGACCAAGAATAACAGAAGGCAAAAGTTTCGTGTAACTGTTGTTGTAGGTGATAGAGCTGGTCATGTAGGTGTTGGCGTAGGTAAAGATGTAGAGGTAAGACCTGCAATAGATACTGCAATAAGGGTGGCAAAGAAAAATATAATTTCAATAAAATTAGGTTGTGGTTCATGGGAGTGCAATTGTGGAACGCCACATACTCTTCCATTAACAATGAGGAAAAAGGTAGGTAGCTCTGAGATAATTTTGAAGCCTGCCCCAAGAGGAGTAGGAATAGTAGCTGCAGATACTATGCGTTCTGTCCTTGAACTTGCTGGAGTAAAGGATGTGTGGACCTATTCAAGAGGAAGAACAAGGGATATTTACAACGTAGCAATGGCAACTCAAAAAGCATTGAAAGGAGTAAATGAAATAAAAAATATAGATGCCATAAAAGCATTGCAATGACCTTGAGCACTTGCTTTTTTCTTAACATTTAATACTATCTTGTATCGTTAAGAAATAACCTTTTCATAACGTTTAAATACTATGTTGTATTATTTATCATAATAATAAGAACAAAGCCACGCATAATTAACTTGTCTAAAGCCTTGGTGGTGTAGCGGCAGCATAAGGGACTGTGGATCCCTAGGTCCGGGTCCGACCCCCGGTCAAGGCCATACTCTAATTTTTATAATTTTTTATAAACTTGCCATTATGTAAATCTAATATTCAACTTCAAAAAATAACTTAACAACAACTTACATAAATATAAATACACAAATGTTTTAATATTTTTTATGTTTAACCTTAATAAATCCTATAAAAAATTAAATCAAAAACTCAAAGTCCAATTTTCAATTGAGCATCTAAATCTTTTCTTAAAAGGTTCATCAAAAGCGCAGTCTGCCATGGAGTATCTAATGACTTATGGTTGGTCGATACTTGTAATTGCAATAGGGCTTGTCGCTCTTTTTGCTTTAGGTGTTTTCAATGGCAACTCTTCGACAGGCAACAGCGGTTGCATAGCGCAGTCAGGATATCTATGCACAAAACTAACACTTGCAACCAATGGAACCCTAAATACGACGATTGGAACAGAATACAGCGGAATAACTATAACTGGAGTTGCATGTTCAAATTCTACTGCTACTCCAACTACATTTAATACCATTACACCTTCATTAACTATAAATACAGGTCAAGAGGACAACCTAAATTTCCAATGTCCTTTATCATCTAATACGCTTGGCACAGGCTTTGCAGGAACGTTATGGATACAATACAACTCCGGCTCAGAAACTGGGCAGATAAGTACTATAGGAAGGGTATCGGTGAAAAGCACAAGAGTTGGTAGCATGCTTTTGGTATCAATATCGCCTAGTCCTGGAGGGACCGATACTGGAAAGAGCATAACCCTTACTGCAACTCCCACAGGAGGACCGTCTCCTTATACCTATCAATGGTACAGTGCGACATCATCAGGAACCTGCACCCAATTTGATACACAAATATCTGGCGCTACTTCAAGCACATACTTGGCATCTCCCTCATCAAATACCTTTTACTGCGTCATAGTGCATGACTCATCAGGTCAAACTACATCTTCATCTACAGATCAAATAA
>JAJZLO010000004.1 GCA_021803405.1 Microcaldota archaeon
AAAATGATAAAGCTAATGATGCATCTCTTTTTTTAACATTCTTTTAATTATTTTAATATTTAATATCAAAAAAGTTGACCTGCATACATTGGGAAATAAAACATATGTGATATAATGAAAAAAATTAAAGAAAATATAATTATTAATTCAAGATGTGAAGAAGATGTTGCTAGAGATGATAGAAATATTGAAAAGTATCAAAAGTTAATAACTCCAAAAGAAATAAGAAAAAAATTACAGATTACTTCAAAAGCAATAGATACAATAAGAGATGGAAGAACAACAATTATGGATGCGCTTAGAGGAAAAGATAAACGGATTGTATTGTTATGTGGTCCGTGTTCAATCCATGATAATAATGCTGCAGAAGAATATGCCTCAAAATTAAAAGAGCTCAGTAAAAATGTAGATGATGTTTTCTTTATAGTAATGAGAACATTTTTTGAAAAACCCAGAACCGAGATTGGATGGAAAGGATTAATAGAAGACCCTGATTTAAAAGGTATGGAAGGAAAAAATAAAGGACTATTTTTAGCAAGAAAACTTTTATTACAAAATGCGGAAAAAGGCTTACCCTCAGGTACTGAGTTCTTAGACCCTTTTGTTCCGCAGTATATAGCCGATCTTATCTCTTGGGGTGGAATAGGAGCTAGAACTGTAGAATCACAGACGCACAGGGCTATGGCTTCTGGATTATCAATGCCAATAGGCTTTAAAAATAGCACTAATGGAAACATAACAGTAGCAATAAATGCCGTTGTAGTTGCAAAACATGGACAGGAATTTTTTGGCTCTAATTTATCTGGAAAAATAACTAATGTACTCTCAAAAGGAAATGATAATGCACATATAGTTTTAAGAGGAGGAAATGATGGCCCAAATTATAATATAGAAAAGGTTCAAGAAGCATTAAAAAAACTTAAAGAAAAGGGTTTGTTTGAAAAATTAATAATAGATTGCAGTCACGGCAACTCTCAAAAAGACCATAATAAACAACCAGAAGTATTTTTTGATGTGATAAAACAGATTTATGATGGAAACAAAGGAATATTTGGTTTAATGCTAGAATCAAATATAGCGGAAGGAAGGCAGGAAATAACATCAAAGGAACTTACGTATGGTGTTTCGATTACCGATTCATGTATTGGATGGGATCGCACAGAAAAGATAATAAAAGAGGCCGCAAAAACATTGCGTAGAAAACATTAATTTTACTTAGAGAGTTTTATTGCGTTTTTTATTAAATTTACCTGTTTTATATAATCTTTCTTATTCAATTTTTTTGTTTTATTGTCAATATGCTGGTATATATCTTCATTATTCGTATTGAATTTATCATCACTTTTCCTAGGTATTAGATGTATGTGGATATGTTTTACACTCATTCCTGAAAATTGTCCGACCTGTGATATAAGATTATAAGAAAAACTTTTATCGCCATATAAAGATATTAATATAGGCAGAACTTTGTTTAGAGTTTTAAAAATATCTTCAAACTCTATTTTTTTAAGATCAATAAAATTAGAGACATGACGTTTAGGTATTATAAGTGAGTGTCCTGGAACTACAGGAGCTATATCATATATTGCAATTGTATATTTACTTTCAAAAAAAATACCATCGCGTATTGACTTAGAGCAGAAGATATCAAATTCCTCTTGCAATTTTATCTCCTTCTTGTCCTGCTCTTTGATTGTAGAAGTATCTCTTTTTTAAGAGTGTAATCCTTTATTATAAAGTAAAGCAGAGCTACAAGAAATATAAAGATCATAACAACAATTAATTCTATTGCAACCTTAAGCGTTGAGACCGTAGCTTCAAGATCACGTATAGAAATTGCTTCTTCTCCTATTATACCCATCAACTGAGTTGAGTTTATATATGTATTTCCAGAACTTTTATTATTTGCCATGCTTATTGACGTAAAGTTTGAGGAGATTTGCATGTTTAATGTGCTTATGCCTTCAGATAGAATAGCAAGAGGATATGATGAATCAAGATAGCTAAGTTTTGTTAAATTATTTGATGATAAGTTTGCTTCTTCTGCATAAAATGCGGCAGAGTTAGCATATTCTATAGGCCATATACCATACAATGAAGAGTTCAATGCGGAATAAAGAGTAGAGATAGAATAATTTGATGGATAAGATGGTGTGCCTGATATAGAACTTACATAATTAAGGCTATATAAAGCAGCTCCATACTCACCTGAATTAAACTCAGATACAGCAGCATTGTAGTACATAGAGCCATTATACACTTTATCTGCTAACAATATTTTTGATACTAGGCTGTATATTTTTCCAGATAGCCCTACCTGTGTACCGTTTGATGCTACTGCTTGCATATAAAGATTATTTGCAGCGTTGCACCATGCGTTTGATTCTGCTATGGTACCGATTGCTGAAACTATATCATCTGTAGATTGAGATTGATTTAACTCGGTTTTTGCTGTCTTAAGATTTTGTATAGCCCAGCCTTGCCTTGCTTCTCCACTTATTATATATTCATAATTTTGTGTGGTCAATTGTGGAGCGACTAAACCATTACAATAATTGTTAACATTTGAAAGTAAAGAGTATGCTTTACCAAGTGTGTAATTATTACTGTTTGCAAACATATATGCATTGATGTACTCTAAGAATGCCATATCTGCCCCAGTATAAAGATAGCCTTTATCAGATATATTTTTATATGTAGATAACATGTTGAAAAGCTGTGGTTTTATAGAACTAAAATTGTTTGATATAGAGGAGATCTCTGAAGAGGTCATATTAAAGGTATAGTTGACAAGGTTGCCAAATAGTGTAGTATTGCAGATATTTTTGCATGTAAAAGGTGCATTGTTTAGCTTATTAAGATAATAGTTTTGAGCATATAACGTATACTGTAATGGAGTTATAATTGGACTTTCATTTACTAGTACGTATTGTAAAGCGGTTGATACATTTCCAACCTCTATAATAGGTATATTGTTTAACTGTTGTGATAAATAGTATAAAGTATCTTCAAAACTTTGATTAGGAACTTCTGGAGCTAGTATATATTTAAGACCGTAGCTTTTAGCTGCAGAAACCTTATCTGTTATTCCACCTATTTGACCTACAACTCCAGAACTTGATATTGTGCCGGTTAAAGTAAAGTTATCCTTTATAGGAACTTGCTTTATAGCCGATATTGCAAGAATAGTAAATGCAAGACCACCGCTTGGACCCGTAACATTAGAAGAGTTATCAAAGATTGTGTAAGTAAAATTATACTTTGATTCATTGATTCCAGTAAAGTTTGATGCGTATGCAACGCCAATTTGAGCAGAACTTAATGTACTTTCTCCAACGCCCAAAGGCCCAAGAATTTTTACGGTTCCATTGCCTTTAGATAAATTTAGTTGAATACTACTTATAATTCCTGTATTTGTATTACCTAAAACTGCAGGAACATGAATTGAGGTGGTATACGCAAATGACAAGTTTAAAATGAAAAAAAGGATTGCTAATTTGAAAAACATTACTCTATTTATATTTTTTACAACACTGGACATAAATATGTATTTACAAGTAATATTTAAATTACTTTCTGTTTGTAATGGTATTGGTTATTATGGATTTAAGAGTTTTTAAGAAAAACTTTAGACTGCAAAGTACAACAGAGTATCTTATAACGCATATGTGGGCAATATTGATAATTGCTATTGCTTTTGCTGCTCTTTTCCTATTAGGAGTATTTTCTCCAAACGCTTCTCAAAGATGTATTTTAGGAAGCAGCTTTCAATGTCAAAGCTATGTTATGAACACGGCAGGGATAGTTTCTGTAACTATACTAAGATCTGGATCTAATCCGGTAAATATTACAGGGATAGCTTGTTATGATAATAACTCTGACATTTTCTACTCTGCGCCTAATCCTCCTGTTGACCAGGTTTACTTGCCTACTGGAAACTCGTATACCTTTCCAATACAATGTTATACAAATCAAAACCCATATACAAGTGGAATAGGAGGATATTATTCTGGTATTATAAGCATAAGATATGTAAATTTGCTTACTGGAATAGCAGAAACAACGGTAGGCACCATTGTAGTAAAACCAAGCACTAGTGAATACATATATACACCTAATCCAGGAGTTATTTATTCATTGCAGGTAGGTATAAGTAATACGAATGGCGGCTCTGCTTCGTCTGGATTTCAACAAGAGATAATGATAAACCCAAGTTCATTCCAGCAATATGGTGCAAATGCAAATCTCAGTAATCTTGAGTTTACTGCAAATGAACCAATAGGCATCTCAGGAAATGTGCCGCTATATGCATGGATAGAAAGTGGAGCAAGTAATACTGCAACTTCAGCAATAATATTGATTAAATTGCCATTTGCAATAGGTCCTAACTCACAACAAAATATTTTTATGAACTTTTTAAGCAATAATAATCCAGTTTTATCTTATCCAGAATATACTGGATATGCTCCAGAACTTTATTGTAGTAATGGATGCGAACAGACGACATATGGAAAGTATGATAATGGTTTTAATGTTTTTAGTTTTTATGATAATTTTAACGGTACAACACTAGATACCAATAAATGGGGGACATGCACATCTCCAGGAGCAACTACAGTAGATAACGGATACACTGCGAATACAGCAGATTGTATAGGAGAGTACTCGGTGATGCCAGGACCTACTTATCCAACGTCTGGCAATACATTAGGAATATTATCGATGTATGTATCTAGCTCTTATTCTGTTTCATCAAGTGTAATATTGTGTTGGATACATAATGGCGGCTGTAATCCTGCGGCAGGATTTGGAACTGGAGTAACGACACTTGAGTCTGGAGCGTCTGGATTTGATTCTAGCATTTACGGAATAGATATAAGTATATCTAATACAATTACATCTTACCAAAAGTATACTATAAACTGGTTTGGATTAAGCGGTTATCCTCCAGATGGAACTATGCCTTCAATCTCATGCTCTGTAGGAATATGCAGCAATTAGCTAAAATCAGAAATGCTGCTTTGTTTTCTTTTTTTTATGTCATTTGTTTCTCTTCCAAGAATATCAATAACTCCAAAAACACCATCATATCCTGGTTTTATTTTAATGTTTCCCGAACGTATTGCATTTATTGCATTGCCCAGTACCTTATCTATATTACTTATTTTGTTAATATCTGCATTTATTAAAACATCCATCTCATTTCCAAAACTATTTATCAAAGAGTGGTAGCTTTCCATTACGGCTTTTGTATTAACTCCTTTTGAGTATACATAAGAGATAACCTCAGTAAGAGGTACCGCCTTAACAAATGTAGGTGCACCTTTTAACACATAATTTTCATCTCTATCTGCAAGCTCTTCTATCCTATGAAGCACACCCAAAGTAAGTTTTTTTCTGCATATTGGACATATGTAATTGTATTTTTTAGCTTCTTTAGGTGTCATCGATATCTTGCAGTTCCTATGTCCATCATAATGATACTTTCCTTCTTCAGGATAAAACTCAATTGTGTAGCTTATTGATTTTTCTTTTATTGCTTCTATTACCGATTTATAAGTGAGATTCTTGTTTTTTAAGTTTAAAACTACCGCTTCTCTGCCTAATTTTTGAGGAGAATGCGCATCGCTTCCAGACAAGAGAGTATATTTATCATTTTTAGATATCCTCCAGTTCATTGATGGATCACTGCTAAGTCCGGTTTCTAATGCGTATATATTTTTTGCTTGATCTTGATATGCATCTTTAATAGAATCAAAACCTGAGATTGAACCAAAAACACCAAACCAAGGGGTCCATGCGTGAGCTGGAAATACAAAAATATCCCTATTTATCTTCATGAGAATTTCTACAAGCTCAGCTGCACTCATACTTAATAATGGTCTTCCATCAAGAGAAAGATTTCCAAAGTTCTTTAATTCATTGTTTATTAACTCTACCGTTTCGATATTTGGTGCAAGTATGCAATTATGAATTTTTTTAATGCCATAGGTTTTTGAGAATAAATTCTTCGAGCCACCATTTTCATCAAAAACAGTACAGACCTCGGTTCCAAGAATGAAGGATAGTCCCTCTTTACCATTTATAGAAAAAATTCCTCCGCCGTTATCTATTAGTTTAGTTTTTATCTCTTTGAACCATAACGGATGCGTAAAATCTCCAGTACTTATTAATTTTATTCCCTTTATTTTACACATTTCATATATATTTTCAAGAGTAAGATTTTCACTACAAGCACCAGAGTATTTAGAGTGTGTATGAAAATCAGATATTAATTCCATAGGCTCATTTGCTTTTAGAAACTCCATTTTTCTTGCAGAGCTTATTTATCGGACATTTACTGCATATAGGGGTAGTAGATTGGCATATTTCTTTTCCATGAGATTTGAATATGTATGCAGCTTTTTTCCAGTCCTCTTTTTTTATTATACCCATAAGATCTTCTTCTATTTTATCAGGATCTTTACTTTCGCTAATGCCTATTCTTTGTGATAACTTCATTACCCAGGTATCTACAGGAATGCCCTCAACTATTGCGTATGCATTTATTAAAATAGTGTTAGCTGTTTTTCTTCCCACACCTGGCAATGCAATTAACTCGTCCATAGTATTTGGAACTTCTCCATTATATTTTTCAATTAAAATTTTGCATGTTAGAATTATATTTTTTGATTTATTCCCAAAAAAAGTGACATGATTTATGTATTTATTTAGCTCATCTACTGTGGCGTTGGCAAAGTCCTTTGTAGTTTGAAACCTCTTATAGAGTTCAGGAGTTAATGCATTAACAACCTCGTC
>JAJZLO010000026.1 GCA_021803405.1 Microcaldota archaeon
AGTTATATACGCAGATATTTGATTTGCTACTACGCTAATGGTTCCGGTATTAGAACATTCAGAAGTTGGAGAGTAGTAACCGTTTGAAATTAATGGTGCTCCAAAAGTTCCACCGGCTATCGCTCCTGTACTTTGATCCCAACACGTTGTTGGTTCTGAACCGGTAATAGACTGGCCTTGTTCAAATAGACCTTCTACAAGTGTATAAGTGTACGGAGGAAGTGTGGTTTGACCTGGAGCTAATGACGTACAGCCGCTAAGGCTTGTTGTGTAAGCGTATACGTAAGGTTTACTCCAATGAGCAGTTTCTATTACGTCTGCTTGTATATCTTTAATTGTAAAGTTAGGACTTGGACCGCTATATGAAGATGGATAAGGACTTGTTGAAGCCTCTTGTGCTGAACCGCTCCAACCTAAAAAGTTTATAGCCTCATCGCCATTTGTGCACCAATATGGAGAAGATGAATCGTAAGTATATTGATTTGTAGTATTACTTCCGGAAGAGGTGTATGATGTTGTTTGGGTCCATAACGTTGAATTATACACACCATAAGCTACAAGTCCAAAATATGGAGAACTAACTCCAAACAAATTAGTAAGTGGATACATACCACCTCCATAGTTGCTTGCATACATAACTGCAGTAGCGTTTGCCTTCCCGGATAATGGTCCGCACCACCACCAACCATAAGGATTTGTATTTTCATATGTAACTATAGGATCAGTTCTTTCCCAAAACGAAGTTATAGTTGCATTTGGAGGTGTTGATGATTCAACCTTTGTTGCTACACCGGTTTTAGGATCATGTTGTAATATAGTACCAGGAGATGGGTATAGACTTACAAGACTTACAGGAGTATTAAGAATTGCTGAACATAGATCTGTCACTGAAGAACCAGAACCGAGATTTGTTCTGTTTGTACTATTAGAGACTAAAGCTGTTACTGTTGTATTTCCGCCATATATACCAACAGATGATATTGAGCATAAAGTACCTGCTGATCCTGCATCTGCTTCTAATGATAATCCGTCAGAAGCAAATAAACTTGCATTATTACTTGGAAGATCTACTGCAAAACTATTTATCATGTTCCAGATTTGTGGACCTGGGTATGAATCCATAGATTCTGATTGCCATGCTCCCTGATAACCGTATCCAGGAAGGTAAGCACCGTTATCATAAATAGGTTCTTCAATTTCCACATCCACAGCAGTAACATTATTCTGTGGTAAAATTGTGGTTGTTGATTGTGGAGTTGTGGTTGTTGATTGTGGAGTTGTGGTTGTTGATTGTGGAGTTGTGGTTGTTGATTGTGGAGTTGTGGTTGTTGATTGTGGAGTTGTGGTTGTTGACTGTAGTGTAGTTGTGCTAGAAATATATATATAAGTAGTTACACCGCCGGTTCCGGTTACAGTTGTTGTGCTAAACTCTGGTGATATAGTAGTAGTGCTTTCTTGTCCGATTACTGTAGTAGTACTGCCAGAACCTGGACCTCCACCAGGAGGAGTTATTATTGGAGGGCCTCCGCCAGGAGGTATTTTAATTATACTTTCTTGTAGAAGAGTGTTTATAGGATATGCAAAACTAACAGATGAACCAGCAGTAGAAAGTTTTTGAAGAGTAGCAGTATTTTGATTGTTGCAATTTACAGAAAAACATTCAGAGTAATTGAAAAAGAACTGAGGCTCTAGTTGCTGTCCTAACTGTGGTGATATCCCAGTTACATATGCTACGCAGGTTATTGCAGAGCCAGGATTTACTGTTGAAGGAGTGCACTTTCCAGAAGTATATGCCGCTGTTGATAGTAGTTTTACATAAAAAGTATTGCTCTGTGAAAAATAAACAGTTTTTCCAAGATCATTTGTAAATGTTGCTATCACTGTAGAACCTATTGAGTTAGTTCCTACAATAAGCTGATAACATGGAAAACCACTAGAGATATAACAATAAGATGGGCTGTATGTCGTAATAGAAAAATTATTCGTTAATAAGAAAAATAACAGAATTGCAAGTGCAATTAATATCAAAGCCCACGAATAAGCACTTAGATATTCCAATGCCGATTGAGCCTTTACTTTTTTAATTTGCATACAATTCATATTATATATAAATAGAAATATTTAAATATTAATCATTAGAAGGTATGTATCATGCAAAATGTGGAAATATGTTATTTATAGCGTTATTTTTTTATATTTCAAGCATTTTATTAGGAATTTCACTAGTATCTTATTTTTTAGATAAAAAGATAGATGAAAGTATAGTAAAGTATGCATTTTCCATTCCAGTAGGTTTTTCAATAGCCACATTTATTGTGCTAATAACTGATTTTTTATCTGGAGGATTCAATAATAATTTTGTTTTACTCTCTTCTGTAATTATGATTGGAATATCCTACTACTTCTATAAAAAAAACTCTAATGCAAGAATGTTTAAGACAAAGATCTTAATAACGCAGATTAAAACTGAAAAATTATTTTATGCATTATTGTTTTGTCTTGTAGCTGTTCTGATAATATTACAAGTATATGGCGTACATTATAGTTCATCAGGAATATTAGGTGGTGATAATTATGGAACAGATTTTCTTTTCCATATAAGCATAGGGAACTCGTTAATATATAGCGGATGGCCACCTAAACTCTCTTATGCAAACTATGCGACAAATGTATTTCCGTTTATATCAGATTTCTATATGTCAATACTTATTTTTAATGGTATTTCTCCTGTAACTGCATTATATTTAATGAATCTTATTTTATATTTCTCGCTTGCAGTTTCTGCAGTTTATTTTATAAGGATAATAACCAAGCATAAGATAGCTGCAATTTTCGGAGTTGTCCTTTTCTTATTTTGCAGTGTTGGCATAAATATGCTTTTAATTTATATTTTCCAGATAAATCTTCCATATTTTTCTTATTCTCAGGTCGCAGGAATGGGAAACAACCCAATACAATTAATAACATTCCAACTACTGAATTTTGCCGATCCGATAGAGAATAACTTTGCGCCACAGCACGATTATTTACTAGGATTCCCATTAGCTATTTTAGTATTAAGTCTAATATATTTAGAGATCTTTGATAATAAAAAAATAATTTCTTTAAATAGCGTAAGTAAACCTTTTATCTTTGCAGCAATGATAACAGGGCTTATGCCTTTGATACATCCTTTTTCGCTTATCTTTATATTTATATTTGGAATGACCGCTTTTGTATACTCAATGTTTATGAAAAATAGAAAGAACATTTTCAAATATTTATGGTTGCCATTTGGGATTATTTCATTTGCAATAGCCGCACCACAACTGTATTTTATACACAGCGGAGATATATCATCAGGTTTTTCAGGATCTATATTGAACCTTCAATTTTGGTATAGTAGTTCATTGGTTAATTCAATAATTTTACATGTATTATTTTGGTTTGAAGTAATTGGACCTATATTGATAATAGGCATTTTAGGATTATACTTTTTTAGGAAAAGATTGATTATATTTTTACCCGTATTTATTGCTCTTGCTATTTTAAATGTAATTAGATTTTCCCCTAACTTCGGAGATTCCAATAAGATCATACTTTACTTTTTGCTTTTTATGAGCATCTCGGCAATGGAACTGTTTTATGTTATGTGGAAAAAAGGCTTAATTTTTAAAGTTATTGTGGTATTTGCATTCATTATTACGATATTTGGAGGTATTTTAGGAGAATACTATGATTTATTGGGAGCATATCCAATAGCTTCAAATGTAGAGATAGCCGCTGCAAGCTTCATATTAAACTACACCCAACCAACAAATACTTTTGTTGACAGCTGTTATAACAGCGTCTTTGGACTTACCTCGTCTTTAGGAGGAAGAAGAACGCTAATGGAGTTTGAAAATTATATAAATTTAGTAGGAATAGATAATTACAATACGCAAAGCATAGATTATCAAACCAGAGCTTTTCTTATGAACCCCACATGTAGTTTTATTCAAAAATATAATATAAGTTATATAGCACTTGAAAATTTAAGCACATTTTCTAGTACTTGGTGCGAACCGGTAAATTATACTGCGTTTTCAAGATCAAGCTCTTTTGAGTTGTTTATGGGCTTCAATGAAAGTTCAATGACAAATAATATACTTATATACAGACCGATATGCGAAAATAATACAAAATAATTAAGATAGTTAAAGTATAGCCCCTATCGGATTCGAACCGACGTTCGTGGGTCCAAAGCCCACTGTCCTTGGCCACTAGACGAAGGGGCTGCAGTGAATATTTATCTGAATTAATATAAATATGTTTAGTAAGATTTTGCAAAATATACTATTATATCAGTATCCTTTTTACAGTATATGCATCTTCCCTTTTTCTTTTCATTGAAAGGTATTGCACGTGTTGTTGCCGTAGTTTCAGCTTTGATTTTTTCTTCACAATCGATACTGCCGCACCATGAAACCTTTACAAAGCCTTTCGACACTTTTTCCTTGAACTGATCATAATCATTTACTGTAAATATTCTTTCCTTCATTATTTCTTTGTTTCTAATTAAAATATTTTTCTGTATCATCTTTAAGGTTTTTGCTATCTCTTTTACTGCAATTTCAAGCTTTACTGCATTCTTTTCATAGGTGTCTCTTCTTACCACAATTACACTTCCATCTTTTAAATCTCTAGGACCTATTTCTATCCTAATAGGAACTCCTTTTAACTCCCAGTAATTAAATTTGTAGCCTGGAGATCTTCCTTCTCTGTTATCAAACTTCGTAGATATATGTTTTTTTGAAAGTTTTTTTGCAAGATCAGAAGCTGCATTTGATATTGTAACCTTATCTTCTTCTGAATAAAATATAGGAACTATTACAACTTGTATGGGAGCAATCATTGGAGGCAGTATAAGACCTTTGTCATCACTGTCTAGCATTGTTATGGCGCCTAAAAGCCTTGTTGAAATGCCCCAAGAGGTTGTATGTACATTTTGTGATTTTCCTTCTTTGTCAAGATAACTAACATCAAAATGCTTTGAAAAATTCTCGCCGAGATAGTGGGATGTTCCTGCTTGAAGTGCTTTTCCATCAGGCATTATACTCTCTATGGTAGTTGTATATACTGCACCAGAAAACTTCTCCGACTCAGATTTCATGCCAATTATAACAGGTATTGATAAATACTTTTCAGAAAGCTCTTTATAAAAATTAAGTGCTAAAAAAACCTCTTTCTCGGCTTCCTCTTTTGTTGCATGAGCCGTATGACCTTCTTGCCAAAGAAACTCACTTGACCTTAAAAATGGACGTGTAGCCTTTATTTCTGCCCTAGCTACATTGCACCATTGATTAAGAAGCATTGGTAGATCTCTCCAGCTCCTGATCCATTTTGACATGAAATGATAAATTATTGTTTCTGAGGTTGGCCTTACGGCAAAACGTTCGCCAACATCTCTATCGCCGCTCTTTGTTATCCAAAAAAGCTCTGGAGCAAAACCTTTCATATGCTCAGATTCCTTAAGAAAGAAACTTTCTGGAATAAACATTGGAAAGTATGCGTTTTCATGATTTGTTGATTTTATCATTTCATTGAATATTGCTTGGATTTTTTCCCATATTGCATAACCATATGGCATTATGGCTACAGTTCCTTGTACTGGACCATAATCAGCAAGCTCTGCTTTTCTTACAAGCTGTGTATACCACTCGGATAAATTTTCACTCTTTTTAACTGTTATTCCTTTATCATCTTCATCGTTCTTTTTGTCGTTCAGATAAACACCATAATTAATATTATTATAAATATAATTATTTGAATGTAATGCATATGTAACATAATTTTATAGACCTAAACTTGAGAGTTCTATGTCAAGAGCCCTTCTATTCTTAAACTTTATACCGTGTATTCCGGCTTTTACTGCAAAGTTAACATTTTCTTCTCTATCATCTATAAACACAACCTCATTTGGATTTAAATTAAGTTCTTTTATTAATTTTTTATATATTCTTATATCAGGTTTTCTTAATTTAAGATAACATGATGCAAATCTAAAATCAAAAAGACTCAAATCCATAATCTTTACAGTATATAGATATCTAGGTATATCAACATTAGATAGATAACCTGTTATATACTCCTTATGAAGCTCTTTTATAAGTTCTATTACATCATAATTGAACTTTACAGTTTCTTTATAAAACTCAAGCCATTTAATCTTATTTTGTTTGATTCCAAGTTTTATGGCAGTGATTTTTTCAAATTGCTTGAGCGTTGAAATGCCCTTTTCAAAATCTGGCAAAGTCGTATCCTCTATCATATGACGAATAGTTTCTAAAGATAAACCACT
>JAJZLO010000020.1 GCA_021803405.1 Microcaldota archaeon
GTAGGTTTTATTTTTATGGTATTTATGCTTTTGTTTTATATGTCATATTTCTTATCCGAAAATAAGATCCTGAAATAAGTCTTCCTAGTTAAATAGTTAATAATATTTAAGTTATTGAAATGCGCACAGGTTTATAATTCATTATTTGATTATACTATACCTCCAAGATTAAATGATGGCATTACTCCGTTTGGCGGATATGAACGAACACGAACCCAAGTCCAAATTTCATCAAAATTACTACTTACACCTTGTGTAGATACTCCAAGCTGAACATATAGATTTCCACTTGCTGATCCCAAAGATTCACTTGTAGTTTCAGTATATGGTTGATAATTATAAGGAGAAGCGTCAGAAAAACCATAAAGATAAAAATTATTTGCGTATCCAATTCCAGTAATCCAACTATTTGCTTGTTGATTATTATTAGTTGAATAATCTGAAGAATATGTTACTATATTTGTCCAATCACCTACGCCAGCTTTATTAATAGATAGAGAACTTGCACCATAACTTAAAAAATCAACCAAATCGGTTTCGGTATTACTTGAAGAGAAGGAAGGATTAGCGGTCCTTAAATTTGTACTAAATACATTAGTTGAAAATAGGTTTTCCACCATACTATTTTGCGGAAAAGAAGATGTAGAGTAAAGAATATATTTTCCAGTAGTTCCTGATGTAAATGATAAAGATAAACCATTATTTACAGTTGCAGTATCTCCAGATGCTAAATTTGATATTACGCTCCATTTTGAACTTAAACTAGTTCCAGCAAAGTTATCATAGAAATTGAACACACGTGCCCCATTATCATACTGTGCGTACGATGTTTGGAAGCATCCTGATGTGCAGTATAGCTGCGGTGCATATCCTGTGTAACCGGAAGTCACTGGGGAGTTGTTTGGTAAAAAGTTCATGTATATTGTAAGTGTGTTTGTGCCAGAACCTGCCGCGCCAAGAGTATTACTTGCAAGATTCACCCATGTAACTGTGTTTGTCGCACTTGATGAAGCGCCGCTTTCAATCCATGCATATAATGGAACATTTCCGGAGGTTCCTATCGGTGCACCGGTCGTGAACTCTATGTTGCTAAGATTTGCCATCTCATTCGAGGAGTAGGTAGATGGATTAAAGTATATCATCTGTTGGAATCCTGAAGATGTACCAGAGCTTTGCTGATTTGAAAGAGTTATCGGTGCGTAATACACCGTGCTGCTGCCAGAACTACCTGGTGTTGTAGAGAAAGATAATGATAATGAACTTGAACATGTGTTATAGAATGTAGCAGTTATTGTGTTGCTTCCTGTTGAAGTAGAGGTAACATATGTGGTTGCAGTCCCATTTGTTTCGGTGTTTATAAAGGAGGGGGATATTTTCAAAGAACTTGATGTTGAACTAAAATTAACAGTAGCTCCAGGAATTGGATTGTTATTTATCTTTACCGTAGCATAGATTGGATAAGGTATGTTAATGCCTGGATTTTCAGTATTTGAAGAAACTGAAATACTGCATTGTTGTGGTGCATAGCCAACAACCCTGGTATAAAGAGTGCCGGTATAATTTATAGGATATTTTTTATTGCAAGATATTGGATTGGAAATATCGGTACACACAGTGGAATTAACCGATATTTTGCCTCCAATTGAGAGAGTATTTGAAAATGTTTGTGATAACAAACTTGTGCAGATCATGTCTCCTCCAGGAAGTACAAAGTTAGGACTACATTTTGCAGTTATAGTTCCAACTGAGCTAATGTTTGCAGTAACTGTAGTTCCTTTTACAGGATACTGTTGTATGTTATTTAAAAAGAACAAAGCTGTAGATGAGATAGTATTAGACTCTATGAGAAATTCGGTGCATTTGAAGCCGGAATTTATCGTACATATTGTTGACACTATAGTAGCTTGTGAAGAAAGAAGATAAAAGGCAAAGGCAAGCACTATCATTAGAATCATTATTGCCCAGCCATATGTAGTTAAGAACTCTATAGCTGCCTGGGCCTTTATTGATGAAGTATAAACCATAAATACATACCTATATACACAATAACATTTATATCTAAAGTTATAAATCTTTCTTTATTAAATAAATAAATAGTGATTGTTTTGCAAACTGAACAAAAAACAGAACAGGTTATTAAAACTACCGAAGAGCCGCATATGCCAGAAGGATTGGCCACAATGATGAAAGGCCAAGGATATCATTTTGTAGGAAAGCACTCTGCAACAAAGATATGCAATTACACCTCAGATAGTCTTAAAGGAGGCGAAAGTTGTTACAAACATAGATTTTATGGTATACGCAGCTGGAGATGCATACAGGCTACTCCTGCAATAGGCTGTAACCTTGCTTGTACTTTTTGTTGGAGAATAATACCTGACGAAGTTGGCTTTAACTGGAATGAATTAAATGCAGTAGATAAGTGGGATGAGCCAGAAAAGATAGTTGAAGGATTAATAAATGAGCATAAAAGAATAGTAAGCGGTTATAAAGGCAATGAAAATGTTGATTTGAAAAGATGGAACGAATCTAATGATCCGGCCCATGTTGCTTTTAGTCTTACAGGAGAGCCGCTTTTTTATCCGAAAATGAATCAGCTGCTTGAGGCATTTCATTTAAGAGGCATAAGTACATTTGTAGTTACAAACGGCACTATGATTAATGCATTAAAGGCACTAAAGATTATGCCAACACAACTCTACGTTTCTATACAAGCGCCAAACAAAGAGCTTTATGGTAAAATAACAAGAGCAAAGAACTTGACCGCAACATGGGATAATTTCCTAAGCTTTTTAGATATTTTTTCTACATTACAGACACGAAGAGTTTTTAGGCTAACATTAGTAAAACGCTTAAGCATGGAAGATGTAGAGGGTTATTGCGAACTTATAAAGAGAGGCAAACCACATTATGTTGAGGTAAAGGGCTTCTCGTTTGTAGGAGGAGCAAGAAACGAAAAACGTGGATTGTCATATGAACAGATGCCTAGAACTGAAGAACTTAAGAACTTTGCTAGTGAAATAGCAAATAAATCTGGTTATAAGTTTGTAGATTACCATGAAAAAAGCGCAGTTGCATTACTGTGTATTGATGAAAAAGCTGCTTCTGAAAGAATAATAAAGTTTAAAAAGTAGTATAACCTAAAAGAGTATCGTGAAAAGGAAAAAAAGACGATTTATAGAAGAGCTGGACGAAAACGCTAAAAATGTAGCTAGAGCTAAAAAGATAATTTTTATAGTTATGAGCGTAAGCCTTCTTGTTTTTTTAGTAATAGCTGCTTTTGCTGTTATCAATGAGGGCTACCAAAAATTTATAGACTCACTACTTTCAGTTAACCTGTTTTATTTCATTTTAGCTTTTATTGTTTTATTTATAGGATATCTTATCAGATATCCCAAATGGGAATTATATCTTAAAAGATTAGGAGTGCATGTAGAGAGGACAAAAAGTTTGGTGATATACCTATCGATGTATTCAATGGATATAACTCCAGGAAGGTGGGGCAGGGCTGTTGTAGCATATACAATAAATAAAGTATCACATACAAGATTTGCAAAGGTATTTCCAGCGGTGGTAGCGGATAATTTTACAGATTTTTTTGGTTTTGTAGCCTTATCATTAATTATGGCAGTTCTTGTGCAAAAATATATTTTATTATCATTAATTATAACATTTTTACTAATGCTCCCGTTTATATTTATTTATAATAAAGGTCCTTTTGAGCTAATTAAAAAAAGATTCGGAAATATTAGGAGTTTAAGGGGATTTTTCAAGCAGGGAAGTATGTATTTTAGGAACAGTAAGATGCTAGGTCTTGACGTTTATATTTACTCGATGATTTATACAATACCATCAATGTTCATGAATGGTCTAGCTCTTTATTTCGTGATACTTAGTGTTGGGGTTAGTATAGGAGTTGCATACCTTCCACAAGTTGTTTTCATATACACCTCATCATTATTGATAGGCATGATAACAGGAATACCCGGAACAATAGGAGTCACAGATGCCGCTTTGATAAGTTATCTTACTTTGTTTTTTTCAGGGTTAGGAATAGATTTTGGTCTTGCCTCTGTTATAACAATACTTTTTAGAATTGTTAGTTTGTGGTTTGTAGAAGGTTTTGGTTTTGCATCTTTGATATACTCGTTTAAGTATTGGAGTTAATCTTTTCATATTAAAAGAATAAGAAACCTTCGAGTTAATGTTATTATCTAATTTTTTGTTTTCTTGTTGGACTTTCAATAAAGATTTCAATAAATATTCATGAAAAAAGTTCTAAAAGTTCCTGTTCTGCAAAGCTAGGTTCTGCTGGAACTATCATGCAGAGTTTTTTGCTTTTTAACTTCTTTAGCTTTTCTGAAAGTAGCTCTTCATATAAGATCTTTTTATCGCTTGACCCTATATTACTTAATAGAAGTACTTTTCTATCTTGTAGAAGTTTTTTTTGAGATTTGTTCTCAGCTTTAATTATTATCTGTACTGCTTCTTCCATTGACAGTGTTCTTTCTCCATTATTTATTATATCAAAAAGCACCAGAGTGTGCAGGTTTCTTTCTATGTTTTTTTCAATTACGTCAAGAAAGGCAACGGGTTTGTAATTACTGCTCCAGTTTGTTATTGTTGTAGTAGGACCGAATTTATATATGTCAAGACCGCTTTCTGCTATTGCAGCTGAAAAGATAGAGGATGAATGAAGTATCGATACTTCAACTCCAAAATTTTTAGCTATTACCAACAAAAGATGATGGGTTGTTGCTATTAGTGGATCTCCAGGTATAAGAATGGCTATCTTCTGTTTTTTTGCATCTAAGAGCAGTGTTTTAGCATTTTCTTCTAAATCAGATCTTTTAAGCTTAATTATCTCCTTTCCAAATGACCGCAAGAATAATAAGTACTTTTCAGATACAGGAGTAGTATAGTTTTCAATAAATATCTTTTCTGAGTTTTTGAGCACTTCGATAGCATTTAATGAAAGTTCCCCTTCTGCTATCCCAAGACCTACCAGATATAGCATTCTAACAGCCTAATCCTTTATTCCGTTAGTTGTTATTTTCATCACTGCTTCCCCTTCAGGCATGTTAGGAGAATCTACAAGTCGAATAATTCTTTTATCTTCTTTGCTTTTTCTTAAGTATAACCTTGTTGTTGCAGCATGGGCTATTATGTTACCACCTACAGGAGTTGTAGGGTCACCGAAAAGTATAGCAGGGTTATCCATCACTTGATTTGTTATATAAACCGCTAGGGAGTATGTATCTGCAAGGCTTTGAAGTTTGTGTATATGTGCATTTAGCTTTTGCTGGCGTTCCCCTAAAGCACCCCTTCCTGCAAACTCCGACCTGAAAAGGGACATCATAGAGTCTATAACTATTAGCTTTACATTCTTCTCGCGTACAAGCTTATCGGCTCTTTCAACAGTAAGTATTTGCTGGCTGGTGTTCTCAGCCCTAACAACAAAGATATTGTTTAAGGTCTCTGTTGGGTCTAGGCTTGCCGCTTTTGCTATAGACTCAATTCTTTCTGGCCTGAAGGTTCCTTCAGTATCTACAAAAAGAACAGTTCCGCCTAGCCCTCCTTTTCCTATAGGTAGCTGAGCATTTACAGATAATTGAAAGCCTAATTGAGACTTTCCTGAAGCAAACTTACCATATGCTTCTGTTATTCCTTTAGCTTCTACGCCTCCGCCAAGCAGTTCATCAAGCTCCTTTGAGCCGGTAACTATCCTCCCTATTGCTTTTCGTTCATCGTAAACCTGAGTTCCAGTATTATATTCTAATGTTGTGGCTTGTTTTGCGGCCTCTGTAGCTTTCTTAGCACTATCTACGCTCATACCAGATATTTCTGAAAGTTCATGTGGGGAAAGAACGGCTATCTTTTCTAGATCATCATATCCCGCATCCTTTAACTTTTCTGCAGTGGTAGGACCTATGCCTGGAAGATCCTCTATAGTTTTAATCCCCTTGTCTTTAGCCATTTTAATACCTAAAATTTGATAAATATGTTATAGATTATAGTTATTACGGAAAGATATAAATAAACATTTATACATACAACTCTCTGTGCAGTTAAGGAAGTAGGTAGTATTTAATTAAAAAGCTAGGAAGAGGCCAGTGCAACTTAATGCACTGGCAAGGCGACCAGTATACCCTTCCTAATAGAATTCGTAGTATTATAACTGAGGTTAGATTTATAAACCTTTGTAAATAGT
>JAJZLO010000008.1 GCA_021803405.1 Microcaldota archaeon
TAATCTTGTCCTTGTAATTTTGATGACATATACAGCGACATCTGCATCGCATAACTGTCCATGTTGTCCAGACCCCTGCTTTGTTGACTTATTCTTCTCTTTATGACCATGGGCCGCAGCGCCCTCTCTGCCCTGTTACTTGTCGGTTCCGTGTCATTATGCTAAAGGAACGTGAACCATTCTCCATCGAATTTCATGATGTAGTTCACTATTCTTATGAGGATAAGCATCTAAGAACTCTTTTTATCTGCTTATTATACCTTCTGCGCTTTCCCTTGAACCTCCGCCTTTGAATGCCAAACCTATGCTTTTCTTAGCGAACTCCAAAGCTCCATACTCTGCATTAGGACCTGCAATACAAACCACCTCTCCTTGCTTGTTCTTTGCAAGTAAGGTAAGGGATGGACGTTCAAGAATTATTTCTGATATAGCCTTCCTAAGTATCTCTCTGCTTCCCTCTTGCTCAATCACAGCGGTGCTTTCTGATGGAGTTATATCATTTAGAAGCTGTTTTGCTATGACATGAGCAAGCTCTTCATCCTTATCCTTTGATGATTTAAGCAGCAAAGAGTAATCGCTTCGCATCTTTTCAATCTTAAGATGAACGCTTTCAAGATCCGAGTTAAGTAATGTTGCAATACCGCTTAGCTCGTTATGTTCATTTTGCATATACTCAAGAGCTGCTTTACCTGCAACAAACTCTATCCTATCAACGCCATCATGAATTCTTGAGGTGTTTATAATCTTTATCATTCCTATTGAGCTTTCATAAGAAGCGACATGGAGCCCTCCGCATGCCTCAGCATCTATAAGCTTGCCATGTTTATCGGTGATTATTATTATACGCATGAGCTTTGCAGGAACGCCATGACCCTGATATATTGTAAAGCCATAGCTTTGCTCAGCATCTGCCCTGCTCATCTCCCTTACCTCAACTGTTATTCCATTGAACAGTATCGAGTTTGCTAGGTCCTCTATAGCCTTTACCTCTTCTGGCATTAACTTTTCATAATGGGCTATATCTATATGTGCTTTATCCTCGTCCTTTCGTGCGCCTTCCTGCCATGCATGCTTGCCCAATATTGTTCTTGCAGAGGCGCTTATTATATGCGTTGCGGTATGATGCGCCATCAGTTTTTTTCTTCTTTCTGTATTTACAGTACACATTACTGTTTTACCCTTCGTTATGCTGCCATCTGGAAGTTTTTTAAGTATATGAACTATTACGTTGCCTATCTTTTGTACATCTTCTACATCTATACCATTTATAGTTCCAGTATCTGATGCTTGGCCTCCTCCTTCAGGATAAAAAGGAGTTTTGTCAAGTACAACGTACTTATCCTTTACATAAAGTACCTTTGAATTTGATTCTGATTTTAAGTTATAGTATAGCTGCTCGGTTTTAGGCAGCTCTTCGTTGAAGTCCATATGCAATTTTTTTGTCTTTTCCTTTACTGCAAAGTCCCCTTTTATTATATCTTCATACGCATTATCAGGAAGAGTTATTTCTTTGTCTTCTGCATTGGCTATAGATGTGATAAGCTCAGGCGTTACGCCGTTGCTTTCATATAGAACGCGCAGCTCATCTTTTGTTATACTTGTTTTCTTTGAGAGCATATTTGTTATTAGCTTTCCTGCTTTGTTTATTGATGACTCGTATCTTTTTGCTTCTACGTCAATTATTTTTGAGAGTATATCTAAATTATCCTTGAGCTCTGGATATAATCCATTAAGCTCCGCTGCTTGTTTTTCTGCTATCTCCATTATGCTTATATCCATCTCATACTCTTTTATGAAAGCAAGAGCTCTTCGCAGTATTACTCTTAGATTGTACCCTCCGCCTATATTTGAAGGTAGAGCCCCATCAGATACCCCAAACAATAGCGTTCTAGTGTGATCTAGTATAGAGTAAAACGCCTGCATTGGCTTTATTATCTTAGTGTACTCATCACTGCTCAATCCTGCTTTTTTAAGTATCTGTGCCTCTAATCTTTTGTACTCCTTTGTTTCGGTTACATCAAGCTCACTCGCATGCTTAGCAAATTTTTTGAATGCTACATTGTTCATCTCAAATGGTAATGCTTTTTTTGTCTTGTTTATTATGTCATGAAATACAGCATCATAGATATTGTCAAATCCAGTATAGAACCATAACAATCTCTCAAAACCCCATCCTACATCAACAACCTGGCCTTTAAGCTCATGAACCTTGCCATTTACGCTTTCGAATTGAGTGAATACATTGTTAACCAGTTCAAGTCCATTTGAAAAGCCTTCTAGGCATGGGCCAAACTCTGAGAAGTCACCCATTGCCCATACATCCTCATTATATACAAGCTCTTCTTTTTTAACGCCAAGTACTCCGGTTAAAAATTTATAATCAAGCTCCATTGTCCTATCTCTCCAATAGCCTTCTTTTGGATAATTAAAGGCATGCTGACCTGCCATCATGAAACTTGTAAGATGCCTTCCCGTAACCCCTACATTCTCTATATCTCCAAATCTCAAGCATATCTGTGGAACTATAAGTGGATTTGCATTGTATTCAAAGTGCATAGCTCCATTTTCTATTCTTTGAAAATCCTGTATGCTAGCTATAGTGAAATAAAGATCCTGCCTCCATCTGCTAACAACAGGATAACGTTTAATAGAAGTATGATTATTCTCCTCGAAGAATTTAGAAAACTTTTTCCACATCTCTACATATGAAATAGGAGTTGGCTTGTCCTTGAAAAATGAGTACTCGGTATGCTCTGGATCTTCACATGTGTCTCTTTTAGAAATACTCCAAAAGTTCTTTCCACAAAGTTTGCAGGAGTATCTGTTAAAGCCTTCCTTTTCAAATACCTTTGTTGAGTAGTAGGTTTTAGGATTTTTTGAGAACTCCTTCCTGAGCTCTTTCTTGTCAAGTTTTATTTCATCAAGCATAAAAGCACCAATAATAGAATTTATAATTATAATTTATAGTGTATTATATTATTATATTTAATATTTATTATATTTATCAATTACAACTTAATATAGTTTTGTTTACATTTTACTCCTTCCACCATGCCTTGCACTCTTTTCCGTAGAATTTGCACATGTTACATCTCCAATTATTTTCTTTTGAAACAGGCCTTGCCTCCCTATCTCCAGACCAGTACTTCATAGCGTCTACAAGATACTGCTCTAAGGCTGCTTTTTCATATATCAAGTCCATTTCAGTGATTATTGAGCCGTTTTTCCTATCAAGATACCTTAGCTTTAAGACATTACTGAGTTTAGGAAGTTTCTTTAACTCCTCAAACATAAGCTTATGAATTGTATCTAATCTTTGCAGTTCCTTTTTTACGCCTATAGAGTCAAGTCCTTTTATAAATTCCAATGACATTGCCATTTGTAGTATGCCATTTGAGTTGGCAAAATTTTCATAATTGTAACCGCCAGAAAGTATATCGTCAAGAAGAAGTTTATATATGGCAAGCTGCATCTTATCCGCGTCTACGCGCAGACTTACATTATTACTGCCATTATTAGAGTTTATAGTTTTGTCCTCTACAATTATTGTTTTATCATCAATTATGCGTATCTCATCCAACTGACCTGCAACCCTAAAACCGTTTATAGAGCCGTACATACGTATCTCACGGCAGTAGCCATCTTTCTTCAAATTTATAAGGCTGGTATAGTTCTCATAAGCCCATTTGTATAATCTATCAGGATAGGTAACTGGTTCTACTGGCAATTTCTTAAACACCTTTTCCTGTATAGATGAATGTATAGCTGCACCTTTTATCATCGCAGGAGTATTGTAAAAACCTCCAAGTTCGTATAGCTCCATCTGCTTCTCGCACCATAGCTGAGAGGCTATATCCTTTACTGGGACGCTTACTTTTTTAAGACGCACTAGAGCACTTACTTTGCCATTCTGCATTTTATATACCAAGTTCATACGTTTATTTTTATCAGACCGCCTACCTATCTTCATCGCAATTATGCTCCGCGATCACCAGATCTCATCATATATGTTTTTATTTATTCATAACATTAATAACACTATGTCTAATATAATGGAAAAGGAGCTCTTTATCTTTGATTGGGATGGAACATTGAGCACATCCACGTTAATAGTTGCAGCTTCAAGAATCTTTAGGAAAAGCTATAGGCCTAAAAATATAAAGAAAAACACACAGCTCTACAAGCAAATAGGAAAGCGCACACTTTCAGTAGAGCTAAAGCAGGATAGCAGCAAGGCCTTTGCTTTTTTGTATGATTTTTATGCAAGAATGTACATGCCAAAAACCAAGAGAGGCTCTATCGAACTCCTTTCTTTGTTGAATAAAAAAGGTAAAAAGATAGCTCTTTTCAGCGACTCAAGAAGCTACAGGCTCATGAGTGAAATAAGATCTTTGAATATGACAAAGTACTTCGATTTTATACTTAGCGCAAGCAGCGTAGGAGCTTACAAGCCTGACCCAACAGGGATACTTTTCATATTGGACAGGTATGGAATAAAAAAGAGCAAGGCAGTTTATATAGGTGATACCGTTTCTGATATAATGGCGGCAAGATTTGCAGGAATAAACTCATGTATAGTTGGAGACGGCCTTGAACCATATGAAAAGATAAAAAACTCAAAGCCCACTTACTTATTCAAAAGCATAGAAGAGATGTATGAAAATTTGTAATCTTTGCTGTTGAATTAAAGTCATTATATATCACTAGGCACCTCATATAGACTCTCTTCATTAATCCTGCGTACTGTTGTTAATTGCTCTACATCTAGAACTATTGCTCTTTGTGTATCCACTCCTGCTTTCTTTAACTCAATAAACTGCGATTCTGCCAAAGTAACCTTATCTAATATTTTTATATACTCTATGCCAATATTTTGCGAGCTCTCTGAAAAAATACGCAAAGTGGTAAGATTATTTTTGCCAAATATAATACCGTTGGGCAATATATTACTAAACTCCATATCTATACCGTTGATTTTAGAGTATCTAAGATCAAGACCATTTATAGAAGTGTTGTATATCTTAATCTGACCAAAGCTTGAAACGTTGGCATCTATCGAAGTCAAATGGCAATTAATAAATGACACATCCTCAAAGACGCATCCTGCCAGCTTAGAATTACTAAGTTTAACAGAGTTGAAGATTATTTTTTTAAAGGTAGTGTTTGCGCAGTCTATGCCATCAAGTACTATGGGAGTTATCTCTGCTCCATCTGTACAGATCTCAAATCTACCTCCCGTGACCTTAAGCCCAGTAAAATCCCTACGTCCAGCTTTATATGCTGCCATAAAGCTATCAGAAGTCATGTTATGCTCCGCTTTAACGGCCCTAATTGCTTGAATTTTCCCACCGATTAATAATAAGAGTATAATGATATTTAAAGCTTATCTACGAAATTACTTAAGATTTAGAGTGTATACTTTAAGAATTTAAGGAATAAATATGATTCAGATTGTTAGATATGCTAGAAGGGGTCATTATTAGCCAATTACCGATAGTTTTATAAATCAATACCAACAAAATATTAGCATGTAGTAAAGCATAAGCTGATTCTACAGAGGAAACAACATGTCAGAAGAATATGAAAGAAATGAAGAAGGTAGAGACAGGGCTAGAGGAGACAGAAGCGACAGAGGAGATAGAAGACCAGGCATGAAGCCTAATTACTTCCTCCCTAAGCCAGTAAAGGTCGGTGATGAATTAGACCTTACAATAGAAGCTACGGCTTCAAAAG
>JAJZLO010000031.1 GCA_021803405.1 Microcaldota archaeon
CCACTATAATCATAAGTAATTATTGTTCCTTCCTTAAGTTTAAGTGTTCTTGCAGCTTCAACTAGCGCCGAGGTTTCCCTGTTTTTCACATCAATGCTAGAAAGTTCATAACATACTTGTATTAATTTGGTAGATTTCCCATAAACTATGAAATCAATCTCCTTGCCTGATTTCAGTTTTAGATAATAAATGTTGTCTGGTGTTTTTTTCCTTCTAAGCAACTCGATAAACACCGCATTTTCAAGTGACCTGCCTTTGTCTATATCTGTAAACAATTTTGCTAATCCAACATCAACAATATAGCTTTTTACCTGCCTAGCAAAACGCTTCCTTGGGCTTTTTAAGTACTGCTCTAAGATTTCAGCAAAGAATACAGATTTTGAGTATTCTAAAAAGTTAAGAATAGTAACTCTGCTAATTTCAAAGCCCATACTATTGAAATAATTCTGTGCCTTTGTTGAACTAAAATATGTTGAGTAGTTGCTAGCGATTATCTTAAGGAAAATATTTAATGCTCCTATTTCTCTTAAGTTATACCTCTTTATTATATCTCTAAAAAATATAGCATCGAAGTACGATGATAAAAGATCCATTTTTCTTGTATTATTAATTGAAAATATAACTTCTGGAAAAGAGCCATATTCAAGAAATTCGTCTAGCAGCTTTAGCATGGTGCCTTTCTTTGAAGAAAATTTTATGCTTTTGATATCTGCAACCATACCTCTAGATTTTAACACCTCACCAAAAGAGAATGGATAAACAGTATAAGAAAGATTTCTGCCTGCAAGTGCTGTTGCTATTTCACTGCTAAGTAATTCTGATGATGACCCAGTTATTATAATTTTATACTTCTTAGTGTCATATACCTTTCTTATCCATTTATCCCAATTTTCTACATTCTGAATTTCATCTAAGAACAGATATATGGTTCCTTCTGCAGGATTGAATATTTGCGAATGTGCGACTAGAAGATCATCCATATCTGTTGCTTTAGTAGCTATTAGACGCTCATTTTCAAAATTAACATAAATAACATTGTCTTTTGTTATCCTTCTATTCATTAGCTCTTTGATATGCTGAAACATTAAGCTTGTTTTACCAGAACGTCTCACTCCAGTAATCACAATTACTTTGTCTGCATCTAAATCTAGCTTAATCTTTCTTTCTATGACCTCTGGAATGTTCATCTCCTTCCAAAGAGTAAGTGTATATTTGAAATCATCAATTCTAGCCATATTTGTATATTATACTATACGTATTTATATACTTTACGTTTAGTATACTGTACGTAAATATATATTGATCTGGCCGCATTCCTCTGCGTCTTTGCACTATGTTATAAATAAAAAGTAAATATGAATCCTGCTTTTGTTTTATTTTAATAAAATAAGGTAGTGCCATATTAATTATAGCCTTAACATAGGATATTTCATAGCTTTGCCCTTAGAAAACATTATTTTAAATTTTACATAGCATACTGCGCTAAAAAATTACATATTATTAAATAATAATTATGATAAAATACAGTTACTATGTTGTTGTGATACTATGGAAAACATGAAGATTACAACTGAACTTGCAAAGCGGCTCAGTGGTATAGCCATAATATCCAATGATGTCAACGATGATATGCTTGAAAAGTATACCTTAGAGGAGCTTCATTCTAAAATAGTGTCTTTTTTCGAAGGAAAGGAGGGAATCAAAATTTTAAATAATGAAACACTTGAGTTAATAATGAAAAAAGATGAAGAAAAAAAACCGGAGATAGTAGAGGTTTATCAACCTATATCGTTTAGGCCCATAGCAAAGGAAGTTGATGCTGATTATAAAATAAGGGTCTCACGTGTAGAAAAAACCGGCACCAGCATTGGAGACTTTACAAGTTACTTCAATGACAGATTTAAAAAACTTAAAGAGATTCTTTCATATAGAAGAAATATAGGTATGATAATAACTACCAATAAAATAGCCGATTACACAAACGGAAAGGAAATAAGCATTGTAGGAATAGTTAACAGTAAGATAATAACTAAAAAAGGAAATATAATGCTCAATATAGAAGATGAGGAAGGCTCGGCAAAGGTGCTTTTTTTAAAACCGGAGAAAACTGGAAGAAAGGAAATCATAGAAGCTTTTGAGGCAAGTAAAAAAATAATAACCGATGAAGTAATAGCAGTGAAAGGGCGCATATCTTCACCGTTTATAATTGCAAATCTATTGCTTTTTCCTGATATACCAATACATCAAAGAAAGCAAAGTGAGGAGGACCTTGCAATAGCTTTTACTTCAGATGTACATATAGGCAGCAAGCTTTTCCTTGAAAAAGAGTTCATGAGATTTATAGAATGGCTAAACGGAAATGTAGATCATAAAAAAGAGCTTGCATCTAAGATCAAATATATTGTCTTTGGTGGAGATATTGTTGATGGAATAGGGGTTTATCCTGAACAAGACAAAGAGCTAAACATACTAGATATATACAAACAGTACTCAACATTTTTTAGGTATATAGAGATGATACCAGATTATATTAAGATTTTTGTTATCCCAGGAAATCATGATGCAGTGCAAAGAGCTGATCCGCAACCTATGATAAGCAATGACCTTATAGGCGACTTCAAAAAGGAGAATGTTAATTTCCTTACAAGCCCTTCTTTTCTAGAGATAAATGGTCTTAAGGTTTTGGCGTACCATGGAACATCTCTTGACTCAGTAATACATAATATAACAGGTTGCAGCTACTTTAAGCCTGAAACGGCAATGGTGGAGATATTAAAAAGAAGGCATGTGTCGCCGATATATGGAGACAATCCGATAAATCCTGGAAAGACAGACCCTTTGGTAATGGAAGATATACCAGACATTTTACATATGGGGCACGTGCATAAAAATGGAACCACCGAGTACCATGGCACACAAATAGTAAATAGCGGCACATGGCAAGCAAGAACTAACTATCAGATAAAGTTGGGTCATCTCCCAACGCCTTCGATTTTGCCAGTATATGAAACAAAAACAGGTGTTATGAAGGAGGTGTCCTTTAGTGGTGTTTAGATATGAATCTTGACGAGTACTTTAAATCGCTTTCTTCCGAGTTCGAGTCTATTTATAACATAGCTCAAGAGGCTAGAAGCAAGGGTTTTGATCCTAAAACAAATGTTGAGATAATACCTGCTTCTGACCTCGCGAAAAGAGTTGAAGGATTGATAGGCATAGACGGGATGGCAGAACTCATAAGAAGTAAGTATGGGGCTAAAGGTAGAAGCGGTCTTGCTTTTGATGTAATAAAGGAGATTTGCACAAATAAAAATTACGATAATTATGATAAGGTTAAACGAATAGAGCTAGCGGTAAAGGTAGGATTAGCTATACATACCGAGGGAGTTTTGGTTGCGCCTACAGAAGGGATAAGCGCAGTGGAGATGTTTAGAAATAGCGATGGAAGTGAGTACATAGCCGTTTTGTATGCAGGCCCCATAAGAGGGGCTGGAGGCACCAGTGCGGCCCTTTCGGTTGCTTTTGCCGATTATGCTAGAAAGATACTTGGTATTGGGATTTACAAGCCGACAAAGGATGCAATAGAAAGAGCAGTTGAAGAAATAGAGCTCTACCACACACGAGCGGCCAGATTGCAGTATAGGCCGGCAGATGATGATATAAGGATGTTATTTGAAAACTGCCCCATTTGTATAGACGGAGTTCCAACAGAAGAGGTAGAGGTAGGAGTACATGCAAATATGAGCAGGATAAATGCAGAGGGCAAAGAGGTAACAATAACAAACAGAGTTAGGGGAGGTATGGCATTGGTAAGCTGCGAAGGTATAGCTCAAAAGGCTAAGAAAATGGTCGAGGAAACCAAGAATGCAGGTTTAGAATGGCCATGGTTAAGCAGGCTTATAAAAATAGATTTAAAAGGACCAAAAGATGGAAAGGAAAAGAAGGAGGGAGTTGCTGTATTCTTAGAAGAACTAGTTGCAGGAAGACCGGTAATAGCATATCCTGGAAGTTCTGGCGGTTTAAGATTGAGGTATGGAAGAAGCAGATTCACAGGCATAGCCGCTAAGGGTTTTAGCCCTGCCACTATGATAATATGCGATAGCTTTATTGCAATAGGCACACAATTAAAGGTGGAGCTTCCTGGAAAGGGCTGCGTCGCCCTGCCAGTAGATAGCATAGAAGGGCCGTTTGTTAAGCTTAAATCCGGGGAAGCTCTTCGAATAAATGATGCTGGAACTGCAACACTACTTAAAAATGAGGTTGAGGAGGTAATCACATTAGGAGATATATTAATTACGTATGGAGACTTCAAAAAAACAAATACACCGCTGCAGCCAAGTAGTTATGTCGAGGAACTATGGGAGCTTCAACTTGAGAAACTAGGATTTAAAGAAAAATATGAAACGGACTTTAAGTCGCTTTATAAGTTATCAATAAAGTACAAAGTTCCACTGCATCCTAAGTTTCTTTACGAATTTGGCACTATAGACATGAATCAATTAATAATAGTTGCAAAGAGCATAGCAGATGCAATATCTAAAAGCAATAAAAAAACAGTTTTCGATTTTAATGAAATGATATTAACCAATGATAGCGAAATTAAAAGAGCTCTTGAACTGATGACAGTCACGCACAAATTAGACGATACTAAAAAGCACATTATTATAGAAGGAGGATTTTTACATAGCTTAATAGTTTCATTGGGCTTTGCCGAAGGAGATGAAGGTATACTAAAGGAGGTAGAACCTATAATTAAAATGTATCTTAATAAAGAAAACGAAAGGCCTCTTGAGGCCGTTAACTCAATTTCAAGTGTTAAATTAATGAAGAGATCTACATTTTTAGGTGGTAGAATAGGAAGACCTGAAAAGGCAAAGGAAAGACTAATGAAGCCAGCCGTAACGGTTCTTTTTCCAGTAGGCACTTATGCAAGCAAAGACAAAAATATAACCAAGGCATTTTTAATAGACTCTAAAAAATTCAAGTCAGGATTGAATGTAGAGATTGCAAATTACAAATGCAAAGTTTGCAAAAGAAATATAAGTACACAGTACTGTTATGACTGCAACGCAAGAGCAGAGATAGAAAGAAAATGTCCTAACTGCAACAAAATGAGCTATGAGAAGATATGTCTTGCGTGCAATACCAAGACCGAGGCTTTTGTAGAGAAAAATATACCGCTAGTAGATGTAGTAAACAACAGCATGAGAAAGCTCAGAATAAATAAACTGCCTCCAGTTATAAAAGGGGTCAAGATATTATCAAATAAGGATAAAATAACCGAACCTTTAGAAAAGGGAATCTTAAGAGCATTGAATGGAGTTTATATATTTAAGGATGGCACAGCTAGATTTGATGCAACAGATGTCCCTATAACACATTTTTATCCAAAAGAGCTCGGAGTGGGTTTCGAGAAGCTTAGAGCGCTTGGCTATGATAAGGATTATAAAGGAAATGAACTTGTAAGTGATGAGCAGCTTGTAGAGCTTAGACATCAAGACGTTATACTCAACAGAAGAGGTGCTGAATACATACTCAAGGTTTCCAAATTTGTAGACCAGATGCTAGAAGAGTTATACGGCATGAAAAAATACTATAACGCAAATAACACCAATGATCTAATAGGCAAACTGGTC
>JAJZLO010000002.1 GCA_021803405.1 Microcaldota archaeon
TCAGTCCACAGTTAATAACACTTAAATTTGGCTTTGAATGAATTATAGAAAGCTCACCATATGGATAATATAAAGCTTTTCTCATGCCGCCAAGTTCAATAAAGCGTAGAAGAGCGTCTACATCACCAAACATAGAGTAGATACTTTTGCCTATAGAGTATCCATGTTTGTATGATATCTTTCTCATCGAAGGAGTAAGGTTAGAAAGTATTGTATTAAGGGATGTAGGATTTTCAGTGCTTGCACTTTTTTCAGCAAGAACCTCAGATATCAGATATTCTTCTAAATCAGAAAAAACTTTTTTTGGAGTTGTACTTTTATTTTTTATTACTGATTTTTTAACATTCATCTTTTTCTTGATTATTTTTTTTGTACTAATGCTAATAATGTTTTTTGAGTGTTCTTTAGATTTAGAGCTTTTCTTTTGAATATTTTTTTGATTTTTTATTTTTATATCTTGTTTTTTTGATCTTTTCATTTTTTAACCTACATAGATAATTTCAATCTTTACATATATTTACAATATATCTAACAATTGAAAAGAATATTAATCATTAAGGTTGATAGGATATCATGCAGGGAGTATTAGGGCTTGTGCTGAACTTGATAATAGATACCTCTTATTCATGGGTCAGAATGTTTATAGCACTTGGCATTTCAGTGTTTATTGCGTTTGTGATAGGCATTTATATGGCTTTGTCAAGAACTGCAGAAAGGTACTTGATGCCGATAATTGATATTCTGCAAACAGTACCCATACTTGCATTTTTTCCTTTTGCAATATATGTAATTGTTGGATTACTGCCAGGAGTAATTGGAATAAATTTTGCCGTAATATTCTTGATAATAACAAGTATGTTATGGAACATAATATTTGGAGTCTATGAGTCTATAAAAACATTGCCTGAAGAGTTTAATGAGCTTTCCAAACTTTATAATATGGGATTTTTACAGAAAATAAAAAAAATATTTATACCTGCAAGCCTGCCAAGAATTGTAGAACAGTCAATGCTATCTTGGTCCATTGGCCTGTTTTATCTAGTAAGTAGTGAGATTTTTTCAACAGGAAATGCAAATTATAGTGTAAAACATGGAATAGGTGTTGCAGTTACGGAGCTTGCTGCTTCTGGAAATACTTACGGTTATATAATTGCACTGATTGTTTTTTTGATTTTTGTGATAGCTACAAGATTTCTATTTTTTGGACCGCTAGAAAGTTATGTGAACAAACATAGAAAAGGCAGGCCAGAAAAGGTTAGTTTCTTTAAAGAGATGAAACTGAGAAGCATAAGAAAATATGAAAGATATGCTAAAAAAGAAGAAAAAGTACTGATAAAGGCATTTTCAAAAATAAAGTTTGGAAAGCATAAAGAACATACGGCTAAAACTTCAAAAAGCAGTAGAACCAGTACCATATTTTATGTTTCTTTTGCAGTACTTCTTACGTTTATTTTGCTTTTTGTTACAGGGCTTTTAAACTCAGAGATAATGGTTCTTGAAGAGCTTGCAGCGTCGATATTGAGAGTTTGGGTTGCTTTTTTTGCCTTCTCTGTTGTTTCTATCTTAATCTCAGTGTACATAATATTTATGGCAAAGAATGAGTCACGATATATTACTCTTTTTCAGATACTTGCGGCAATACCTGCAACAATACTACTTCCTGAACTCGTTAATTTATTTGGTAGTGGAACATATGGTCCAGAGATTGTTGCTTTTCTTATTTTCTTCCTTAGTGGAATATGGTATATGATATTTAGCATGGTTGGAGCAGGAAAAACCTTGCAAAGCAATGTTTTTGAAGTTAAAAAAATATTTGGCGTTAGAGGAATAAATTCCTGGAAAAAGATATATGTTATGGCACTGCTTCCTGGGATAATAACAGGTGGCATAACTGCCATTGCAGCAGAGTGGAACGCAAGTATTTTGGCTGAGTCATTTGGAAACACACATGTGACATATGGAATAGGAAGGTTTCTTGATATTACATTATCAAATGGAAATCTTCTTTTAATGGGTATTGCATTAATAAATTTAGTTGTGATGATAATTATAATAAACAAAGTACTTTGGAAAAGATTATATGATAAGGCAGCTTTGGTCTACAAGTAGGTATTAAAATGATTATAATAAACTCAAAAGACGTAGGATTTTCATATGACGATGAACAGGAGGTCATTAAAGATATTACATTTGCGGCAAATAATGATGAATTTGTATCTATAATAGGCCCTAGTGGATGCGGAAAAAGTACCTTTTTGAGAATTGCTGCGGGATTAATAAAATCAAGTAGAGGCGGAGTATTTTATAAAGAAAAAAAGGTTGAAAAACCTTCAAAAGAGATATCGTTTGTCTTTCAAGACTTTGCCCTCTTGCCATGGCTCACTAACATAGAAAATGTAAAGATAGGATACTCTATGCTTAAAATAACAGAGCAGGAAAAAAACAAACATGCAGCAGAACTACTTAAGAGTTTTGGACTTGAAGGTTTTGAGTATACATATCCAAATATGCTAAGCGGAGGCATGAAGCAGCGAGTAGGAATTGCTAGGGCCCTTGCATCAGAGCCTGAGGTTCTTTTGATGGACGAGCCATTTAGTGCTTTGGACGAGCTCACGGCAAATACATTAAGGTATGATGTCTTAGAGCAGCTCAAAAATAAAAAAAGATCGGTAAAATCAGTCATTATGGTAACGCATAATGTAGAAGAAGCTGTTGAACTTTCAGATAAGATAGTAGTGCTTTCAGGAAAACCTTCAAAGGTACTAAGTATAGAAGAGATAAAAATGAAAAGGCCCAGATCAAGAAGAGATCCTGAGTTTCTTGACATGGTAGATAGAATATATAAGATCCTTTCTACACCGCAATAGACCATAGATCAGTTTTTGGAGCATAAGAAACAATCTTTGCTTTTAAACACCACGTAATTAAAAAATGATGCAGCTCCTCGGTTATCTTAAAGGTGTCACCAGAAATTAATTTTTTACTTTTAAGAGAAATTGCAAGCTGAGAGGTTGTCATACTTTCGTTTTTTAATAAAAGCAGAACTGTCTTTGAAGGCTCTATTTTTTTGAGTATTATGCCCAGATTTTTGTCATGATTATTTAAGAAGGATACGCCTTTTTTGGTAATTATTATTTTTTCTTCCTTGATTGTTAAAAGTTCCATTATTCCGGCAGCAGAAACCAAAGGAAAAAGAAGGTCTATGTGCTCTTTTGTATATGAAGATAGTTCTCTGAATGAAAGTCCTTTGTTTTCATTAAGTATTTTTAATATAGCACGTACTCTGCTTAAGCTTACAGATAAAGGAAATGATGTTTTTAGAAATAAGTTTTTGTTTTCCATGAATATGATTATACGGTTATTATTTTAATCCTTTCCAAATATGAAGATATATACTCAGATCTAAGCAAAGTTATATTTTCAACTAAAATTTTTACGAGATAATACATCAACAGTCAATGTTCCGCTAACTTGGTATGAATTAAGATTATGAACAGAGCAATTGCTGCATATTCCATAAAAAATATTATATCGTGAGTTTATCTGTGAGCCTACTGATGGAAAGTAATTATTCATATAAACAGTACAGGTAAATGAGTTTTTTTCTGTGACGGCACTTGGACTACAAGAACCATTATAAGAAACATTGTTATAGGTTGGGAAGACAGATATGGCATTGCTTGGAAAACCTACTTTTGTTCCTACCTCATTTTTTACTATTATAATCAAAACAGAGCCTGATGAATTAACATATACAGATGCATTATTGCATTGAAACTGTGAATTTATGTAACAGTAAGAATACATACTTGGATGATACGTTATTAAAAAAAAGGTAAGTATTGTTGCACCGGCTATGAACAAAGCTATAAATATCCAAGTATAAGTGTCAAAAAGTTCGTAAGATGATTGAAGTTTCATGATTAAGACAGATTGTAATTACATCTTTTTATTTATAAATATTATGTTTATGAATGTAATACACGTTAATAGCCATTTGTACTTTCTATGGTTTTTATTGCTGGAAGAGAACATACTGGAGCAGTGTTATTTATTGAACTGCATACCATAGCAACATAAAGATCTGCCGCTGCATACTCACTTTGTGAGAACTGATCATTGAATGCCGCAAGCTGTTGCAACACCTGCGCATGTGTCATATTTACAATCTGAAGATCTGAGCTAGATGTTGGAGGCGTATTGCCAAAGTCTATAGCATCTGCACCACTTATCTGATCGCTTCCCCATATAGTATACGGGGTACCTTGGAAATTATTTAGTTGTTCTATAAGCTTAAAAGCGTCTATATATGCAAGATTTCCAGACTGGTTTATCTCTTGTTGTATAATAGGAATAGGCTGAACAACAAAACCACCGGTTATTGGACTTGTATCCTCTATCGCTATGAAGTTAATGTAATTGCTACTATAATAAGAACCTAAGTCTACCGTAGAGTTATTGTAGTGGGCAGGAGACCAATATATTGTAGGTACATCGCTGTCTTTAAGAGCACTATATCCTTCAAAAAGATTACTGAAGTTACCAAATCTTGAAAGAGCCAGTGCCATTGCCCATCTGTTTTCTCCACAGAAAATGCAGGTTATTGAACCTAAATATATTACGCTTGGCTTTCCGTTAATAATAAACATTGGAACCTTGTTTGGCTTTGCTGAAACCGTGTTTACTATACTTCCATTGATTAACATCTCTCCGGCCTTCTCAAAATAAGAGTTAGGCGCGTTGTTTATTATTGAAAGATCAGTAGCGTTTAATGGATTGTTTATATTTGTAAGTCTATCCCCAAAACTGCCTGAGGTAGTTATTACAGGATCCGCAGGCAAGAATAACTGTTGAGGAGCAATTAATGATGAACTTATATTAAATGCAGTGATATTTGCACTCTTAAGCGCAGTCGTATTTGAAGAATTTACATATATTATCTTAGTTTGATTTTGATAAATTATACTTTTAGGCGTATGAGTATATGCAAGAATAGCTAGTAAAAGCGCAGCTATACTTATTACAAATGTTGCATACGTAAGAACATTCGTTTTTGTTGTTGTGGTTTTTGTTTTTGATGCCATGTAATCTATTGTTTTTATACTGCTTTTTAAATGCAGATATTGCTTATTTATCTAATTTTCATAGATAAAGCCATAGACAGTATTACAGAGATATTATAGATTATTTAATATATAAAACTATATTATATGATTAGGTATTTACAGGTATATTAATGTTTTCAGATGCGCATTGCCATTTATATATGGCAGAAAATATAGAAAAGGTCTTGGATGCTTCACAAGAATGTAATGTTAGCTTATTTTTAAATACCGCAGTAGATTATGACAGTTCAATTAAAAGTGCAAAACTAAAGCTTGAGTCTAAAGGAGTTTATAATGTGCTTGGAATAGCACCTGATTTTTCAGTTGCTGATCTTGAAAAGCTTGAGATGCTAGAAAAACTTGCTTCAAAAGCAGCAGTAGGTATAGGAGAGATAGGACTAG
>JAJZLO010000023.1 GCA_021803405.1 Microcaldota archaeon
AAGAAGAGTAGCAATTAGGGATATATAAAAATATAATAACACTTAGCGATAACACTAAACATATAATCAGCAACTTCTAAAAATTAAATCTAAAAATAAAAAATTAGACTCCGTGAAACCAGAAACCTTTGTCATTCTTCTTTCCGCCTTTCTTTTTGCCAAATATCTTCTGCGTTAAGGTAAGTTTTTCAGGAAGTTTTTCTTTTATATGTTCACCCAAGACGTCAGGATGCTGCTCTGCATAGCTGTTCTGCCATTCCTCAAATTTGCTTCTTGTTTTCTGTTTTGTAAGATTCATTTTTGAGGTGTACTCATCTTTCATTAAACGCCACTCTGCTGCGGTATAACCATATGGTGGTCGTTCCCTTATTGAAGGTGGGTCAAATTGATAACTATACATCTCTATAAAGTAATCAAAATCTCTTTCTGAAACTGGACAGTTTGAGACATGAACTCCCTCTTTATCAAGAAATTTAATTATATCTTCTCTGCTCATCTTCTCTTTCCTGTTCTTAGCCGTTGTTGGATTGTAAACAACGGTTATCTTTCCTTTTGTGAACTCGACCTTTGCTCTTAAAACTGGTTCTAAAAGCATGAACCTATACTGTAATCTGCCTGAGTTTTCTATGCTTATTAGCTCCTCTTTTTTAACATCAGAAAACGTTACCTCTTTAACTACCTTGTATGGTATTCTGAACTGTTTTCCATCTATTGTAACGTACTCATCGTAGATATCCTCATTTTTTAGATCCTTTTCATAAGCATTTACATCGTTTGTTTCCCTATGGTCCATCTAAATTACCTACTAAATTAAAAAATTAAAAATAAAAGAAAAAATAAATAAATACTAATTATACTCCACCGCAACCAGAACCGCCGCAGCCGCATGCATCTTTAGAGTCTTTTTCTGCTTCGTTTCCACAGCCACATGATCCAGAATTTCCGCAAGCGCAGCCAGAGTCTTCATCAGAGTGTTTTTCTGACTTTGTTGATGAAGATGCTGACATCGTAATTGGAGAGATGACCTGTTTTGCTGTGTTTTGAGTCTTTATGCCTTTTGCAGCCCTTATACTTTCTGCTTCTGCCATATTTACTGGAAGAGTAAAGTAATCTAACATCTTTGCGTATGTTCTTTGATATGGCTCAGTTGCCTCTATCTCCTTAACATTTCTCATGTACTTATCGCTCCTGTATGTCCAATCATGATGCATGTTTTCCCACTCTTTTGATGGTATACTGTACTGTTTTTGTATCTTATCTCTATATACCTCAGGAAATACATTAAAGGTACAGAAAGGAAGTACTCTTCCGTCTGGCATAGAATAGTGTATGTCGCACTTTTCTACTCTCTTTATATCATATGAGTATTCATCCTGGAAGTGCATCATCCCTAGAAACATAGATTTTAATTGGAATGATCCCATTGATGAAAAGTCATGCTTGAAGATTACCGACATTAACATCCTTGTGAAGTTTACAGACTTAGGCTGCTTTTCCTTGTCTATATATCTCTTCATGCCTGTTACAGCTTTAAGAGCTATCAGCTTTCTTTGAAGCTTTGATTTTCCAGACATCTCGTTTACAGCCTCTTGTAGATGCTCCAAAAGTCCTGCTGCATCCAAGAACCTTGTTAATGGTATTATCTTGTTGTCTTTATCTGTAAATATGTATGAACCAGCGCCACATGCAAAGTGTATTGAAAGATCATACTTGTATTCACCAGTAAGAGCCTCTATAAACTTATTTATGCCACCTACATAAGGAACTGAGAACCAATCATCTTTTGTTATTACTCCGCCGGTCTGCTCCTCTATTAACTTTATTGCGCCAGGAATAGTTATTCTCTGTCTTTCCCTTTGCCTAGTAGGCATTCTTCCTACAAGAGATACAGGCTGGAAGTTAACCGCTTTTACAACATCGGAGTTGTTAAGAGCGAAGTTTATTATGTTTGAAAGCTCTCCATCGTTTATTGTCCTTATTACTGTAGGTACAAGAACTATGCCAATACCTGCCTTTCTTGCAGCATCTAGTGTTGCAGGAGCTTCCCAGTGATTCTTTGGATTAGCTCTTTTGCTTACTCCGTCGAAGCTCATGTAAAGCGTGCTTACCCCAGCATGTCTTAATTTTATTGCATACTCGGGATGATTAGCCAGATTTATTCCAGTAGTGTTGAGCTGTATTTGATCGAATCCTGCTTTCTTTGCCATACCTACTATCTCGACCAAATCGCTTCTCATTGTAGGCTCTCCACCAGTTATTTGAAGAGCATTTGCAGGTATAGGTTTCTGCGATTTCAACTCTACGAATATTTTATTTAACTCCTCTTTTGTTGGTTCGTATATTGGCTCTCCTTCCTTTGCATAGAAGAAGCAGTACCAACAGCTCAAATGACACCTATTTGTTATTACTACATTTGCAAGACCTGTGTGTGATTTGTGCCTTTCACATATACCACAATCAAAAGGGCAGTTTTCTCCTTTATTTATGTAATTAGGATTATCAAAACCTCTTCCGAAGTAATTGTAATTTTTCATGCGCATATACATGTCGTAATCTTCCCAGTACTTTTCTATAGCCCAGCCGTGCTCAGGACAAAACTTTCGTATCATTACATTTTCAGAGTCCTTGTATATTGTTCCGTCTACTATGAGTTTACATTCAGGACAAACAGTCTTGGTTCTTTCCAAGACAGGCATCTTGTTTATCTCATCCATTGTCCTGTGATACGGTGCAAGATTACGCTCTTCTTTTGATATCGCATCCTGTTTATTTATATTTACTACCATCTTTTGGTTACTGTTCCCAAAAGCCTCCACGATATTTATATTTTTTTCTTCCATTACAATACCTATACATAGAAACTATTACTCAGTTTTAAACCGTTCATATATTTAAATGTTAGTTTTTTAAGCAGGTATCAAAATTTTATCATACTTTTGAAACAAAATTTTGGAGATTTTGTATGTGTCTACATATACGCCTGCATTTGTATACATATTCTTTCTAATTTTTGATATGTTATTCTTTACTTTCCAAATTCATCTATTGCTTCATCAACCAACTGGCTATATGATAATGCAGGGCCTCCTCCCATTAAAACAGCTACCCATCCGGCTTCTCGTACTTCTTTTTCATTAGCGCCGCAATCGAAAGCTGCTTTTACATGATATGCTATGCACCATTCACAATGGCTTGTTACAGATAATGCAATGGCTATTAGTTCCTTGGTTTTTTTATCTAATGCTCCTGGTTTTTCTATAGCTTCAAGAAGTTCCATGAACTTGCCTATTTGTGCAGGACTATCTTTTTGCCATTTACCTACAGAACCATAAAACTCATCCAAAAGATTTTTCATTTTTCCCGACATGATACCACCAAATAAATAACAGGACACAATAATTTAAACTAACGTTGAATAATAGATTATGTCGATATATGATTAAATTACATATAAGTGGGTTATTATTTATGAATAATATCTTTAAAGTTTTGCGTCTTGCAAAAAATATAAATAGATTTATATATCTTTTGTTAATTCTTGAAAAATTTATATATCTTGACATGTAAATACTTCTCCATTGAAAATAGGGAGTATATGCGATCTCAGCTGGTAGAAAAAAGTATAGGACAAAAAGTGACCGATTTTTCGGATTTAGGAGCTTTCGAAAAGGCAATAGATACCTTAAACCTGAGTCCAACTCAAAAAATAAACCTTAATGTTTTTGGAAAGGATAAATTAACCCCACTTATGAATGCAAGCATAACAGGAAATGAGGCTGCTTTCAATGTATTTCTAAGTAGAGGCGCAGATGTTGACATGAAGGATGCATTAGGGAATACAGCCGCTATGTATGCTATGGAGTTTGGAAGGCATTTAATAGTAAAAATAGCTCTTCAAAAAGGCGCAAACGCAAATATACAAAATAAAAAAGGTATTACACTGCTAATGATAGCCGCAAGAAATGATGATATTGATGGCGTGGCTATAGCAATAATGCATGGCAGTCCGAATCCATTTATAAGAAATGAATCACATATGACTGCCAGTGATATAGCAAAGATCAATAATTCAAAAGAAATGATAAAACTACTTAAAGAATATGAAGAGGAGTATACTAACAAATTAATAGCCTTAAAACAAATACAGCTTCAATGAAAAACACAGGACATTATCTTAAATAATATAAAGTATATTTCAGCAAAATATCGATAAAAATTATATAAAATTCTATATATACAAATTTAAGGAATAAATCTTGCCGATATAAATTCTCCAGATATTTTTATTTTTGTCTTTAATCCAGATTTTTTACCTATATTTTCAAGTTCTTCTTTGCTAACCGAGTGTTGAGAAATAGGAGCATGCATCTTGCTAAGCCTAGACCGGTTATATTCATAAATGCGTATTTCTCCATCTTTTTTAAGGAAACCTTTGAGATACCTTAAGGACTCTTCCTTTTCTTTCCAATGATGAAAAGAAAGTGAACTTAGTATGATATCAAACTTTCTTTCAAAAGGAATTTTTCTGCTAGAACCTACTGCAATGGTTATGTTTTTGTAGTTTTTTGTCCTTCTTTTTGCAATGAATACCATTTGTTTTGATGGATCAACAGCAAAGATTGAGATTTTATTTTTATAAAGGCGTGATATTTCTATAGGAATTGAAGCAGGACCGGTTCCTATATCAACAATAGTATTTGCCCTAAAACTATAGATATCCTCTGCTATAAAGTTAGAAAATTTCTTATATGAACCTATTTTTGTAACTGCAAGATATGCTATGGACATAAAATATCCGAAACGTTCCTCGCCTTTTAGATAATAATCTGACATGATTACACAGTAGTATATAACAACGAATAAATAAAAGCTGCGGTGTTTGATGTAAATAATTTGAATTTTCGTAAGTTATGTTGAAAGTTATGTTGATTTAACTATAAAATGTAAAATTAAAACTTTTAACATCTTTCCATAAGGTAAAAATGGTCATATATGCTTTTAATTAAAAAATCTAACGATTAAATATCAATTAGATGATTATATATATCAGACTAAACAACAATATTTTCTGGTAATATGGGAACTATAATAAAAAACTCTGAAGAACATAAAACGCCGCAAATGCTTGGAGGCATAGGAAATATAAAACCAGAATTTACAGATAAGACTCTTGTTGTCTTAGAACTTGAAAAAAAACTCAGATATGAGAAGATTAAAGAAGAGACAAAGTTAAGATCGCAAGATATGGAAGTGATTTACAGTTATTAACGCTTCTTTCAAAAGACTCTGACACTTTTATACGACATAGAGTAGCAATAAATAAAAACACGCCTAAAAGTATATTATCAGAAATAGCTAATAAGGATGTATCGGAA
>JAJZLO010000027.1 GCA_021803405.1 Microcaldota archaeon
CACAGAATGTTCAGACAAAAGCAGTACAAGGCTTTAGAACAGAACGTGGTGGCGAAGTTGGATCAGTAGGAACTTCATCAATCACATACTACGAGCCAAAGACTGTAGATGGTCTTGAGTTCCTTGTAGGAGCTGCAAAGAACACCTCTGTGAACACCTCAACAACAAAGTTGTATGGTCCATACACAGTAGGTCAAGCAACAAACATTGCAAACGTAACAATAGGAAAGGTTAACGCAACATGTTCGTTCTCAACAACGAGCTGCAATGTAACAGGCTTGAAAAACCTAACTGCAGTACCATCAGCAACCTCTGCGATAGTTGGTTCACCTTTGAACACAGTGACCTTGCCAATAGCAGTGCTTGACAGCAATGCGAACAACTCTACCAACTTGATAGTAATCGGAAGCGGTTACGTCAACTCAGTAGCACAAAGCATCTTTAACCAGAACAGCCAATTGAGTTCATCATTCGGACCAAACTCAACAATAGTCCAGGCTTATGGAAACAAGATCTTGGTAGCAGGGTACACAGCACAACAGACTGTGAACGCAGGAAACCAGTTCATCCAGAAATTGCTTGCTGATGCAACTTCCTAAGTACTCGGTTGAGCTAAAGGACAAAACGGTTTATTGTCTTTTTTTGCCTTTTTGGCGTTTCTTTTTATAATCCTGGCGGGGATTTATCCCCGCTTGGATCTATATTTCATATTTAAATTTGGTTTTAAACTTTGTTTTAGCTGCAGCTAAATACATATTATGTTGGTTTAGTTCTTTTATAAGAAAAATAAGATAATTAAGATAAATCCATATGGCTACTATTATCAAATAATTATTTTTAGAATTAGCTGTGTTTTTAGGTATTAAACATATTAAAATCAGTTATTATATTACTGCTTTGAACATTAACCGACTCCTCATTTTTTTTACTATTGTTGTTTTGCTGTGGGTCATAACTCATCTCTATTTTAATCGAGTTTAATATCTGTTTTAATTTTTGTTGGTATTCATATGTAAAACTTATGCCATAAATACCATATATTTTTTTAACAAACTCTAATTTACTATTATAGAGTTGATCTTGAACATAAGCTAGTTCATTAGGCAAGCCTAGTTCATTTATTTTTGTTGTTATCTCCTTTATTTCATTACTCTCAAGCAAATTTTCACAGTACTTTATTAAAAACTCTCCATATTTTCTCATAATAACTACTCTTGACTCAAAGTTCTTAGGATCCTTTCTAAGTTCTTTATATACCTCTAAGCCTCTCTTCAAATAATTTTTATTCATGTCCACTTTTCCAATAATCCCTTCAAACTCCTCAAAAGTTCCATATAAATGCCTTATTACCTTTGATTCAGAGTAAAATTTTTTATAAAATCTTAAAAATTCTTTTGGATAGGTAAATCCAATCCTATCTGAATGTTCTATAAATTTATCTAAATCGCCTATAGATAAAAGATTATTTACACCAACTCTAAAGGAATTACTTGAAAGTATTTTATCATATAATTTATAAGCCCTAAAACGCGAAATAAATAATGATCTTGGTGAGTTCATTAAATTAATTATTTGCGTTCCTGCATCAGTGGCCAATGTCCCTTTTAGTAACTTATCATAAAATTGTTTGTCTAGGGTAGTAAAATCATGTTGACGTTTAAGAAAATAAAACATCTTTTCCATTTCAAAAAAATCTGCTCTTGTTTTTCTATCTAAGGCATTATACTGTTCTGAAAACATCTTGAAGCCTATCAATCCACCGCTAATAAAGAGTTCGGATCTTTTTTTAAGTAGTTCGCCCATTTTTTCAGAGATTAAAGTACCTTTATACCTGTCTGTTATCTGCTTCATTTTTTCTTTATTCCTAACTGGAAAAGAGACCAGTCCCCTTTCAATTTCGGTGCTTTCAAAACCCCCACTCTCCTTTATACGTTCTAACGATTTAAGTCCTATTTCTGAGACCGAAAGTACCTTTGCAACACTAACAAACTCGCTGAACAGCTCTTCTCCTTCATGCTGATAATTATCTCTTATGACTCTCATAGCATCAGCAAGGCTGCTAACTTTTTCTACACCTATCTCCTCAGTACTTTTCTTTTCGCTTTCTTCGGTTTCTAGCGTTGCTGTTTTAGATGCATCTTTTACCTCTTCTTTAATCACAGGCCTAGCCAAAAGAGCTCTTATACCACTATGTAGCACACGTATTCTTCTTACTGGAAGATACTCTTGTTCTTTTAGCTCATCATGCCACTTTAACAGCTCTTGTGAGTTAAAGGCTCTTGCTATATACTCTAATGCCTCTGGGTTTTTCGGAAGCATTACTCTTCCATGTATCCAATTAGAAACAGCATCATACGAGTACTCTATGCTATTTGGCAAGGCGCTCATTATAGTGTGTACAGGATCTTTATCCGAACCACTGGTAATTATTATCTTATTTAACATGCTGCTTAATCTTGTTACTTTTGGTATTGCTGTTTCCTCCCCTTCAAACACCTGCTCTCTATCCTTCCTATACCTTTCTGAACGTGACCATAATGTAGGTATTATATGTCCTTCAAGTGTTATTTTATCTGAGCCTGTTTTTCTTATTAGTATCTTGTCATCTGCTCTAAAGTTACCTACTAACTCGTAATGTATTCCATTATTCTCTATCTTTGCGGCTAATTGATCCACAGGATAAATAAAGTTGCCTCCGCTGGTCTTTATCATAATCCTAAAACTTCCCATGCTTATATATTGCATTTTTAGATATATAAACCTTTAAATTCATGTGGAACAGGTAGAAAAATTTAATACCGTTTATGAGTGAGAAGATTTTATGCCAAACTCCTCAAATTTAGACAGTATATCTTTTATCATTAATCTTAGGTTCGGTATCATAAGAACCTCTATTTTTGCTCGTTCGTTCTTTATAATTTCATTATCTAAATAATACTCCAGTTGACTTATGAGATGCTTTGAATCTGTATGTTCTTGTTGCATAAATTTTTTGATATAACGCCTATATTTTTCTATATCCTTAACCATATTTAAGCCCATCCATGTATCATATATGTCTTTATCTACAACTCTTGAAAGAAGGGCCAATGTTTTACGTGCCAGAAGGTACTCCAAGCTATAAGATTGTACTACTACCTCGGCTATTGGATAATTAAAGAAACTTATAAGGCTTGTAGCGGTGTAAAGTTTTGGCATTTCAAAACCTGTTGCTTTTGTTAAGTCTATCTGCACATTTTTGTATGTAAACCTGTCAGCTTTTGAAAATGAACTAGTCACAGAAGATACATTTGTAAGTATTTGTTTTGTTTTCATGTATGTATATGCTTCTATATCCAGGTCATACGAAAGCCGTTGTTTTTCACCGAAATATATTTTGTTCATTGCTGTACCTCCATAAAGCCCGAATTTTTGCATGGAATTACCTAATAATATTGTTAGGTTATGCAAAGCATCCATAACCTGAATTTCTTTGTTTATTTTATCTGGGTTTATTCCTGTCTTTAATCCTATCTCATCAATATTGTATTCCATATTTCCACTTATTTATTCCAATATCATCGTATAGCGACCATTTCTTATTTAAGTTTACAGGAGTTTTCCTGATAAAAAATGATTTTCCTCTGTCAATGTTAAGTTTTTGTAGCTTTGTTATAAACCAATTTGGGGTCAGACCTTCAAGAGAGTATCCTATGCGCCTTGTAGTAGAGAGGTTTTTAGCAACTGTCACATAATATATTAGCTCATTCATATCTTTTTTGCTTAACTTTTGTTCTTGCAAAGCTCTGAACAGATCAAATAGATTTGAATATTTTGGTCTGTGTAGCATGTCAAAAACAGTCTTTGCGTAAGATGACACAAGTATATTATTAATATACGTTGTTCCAAAACACATTTCGCCCAGATATATTGGTTTTAGTAAAGTATAATTTATGTGCCTCGCCTTTGCGTATTTATTTACACAGGTATAAACTATTTCTTCTACTTCATTTTTAAGTCCGTGTAGATAAAGTGCTGAGGAAAATCCAATATATCCTCCGTAGAGATACTGTGCAGCCTTAAATCTATCTATATTGCTTTTCACATAAATGTCTTTTTCCAAGCGGATTATCTTTTTCACATTTACTAATATCTTAATTTGCCGATTTATGGTCCTTCTGCTGACTTTAGATGCGAGTTGGTTGTAAACTACATTTGATCTAAACATATCCGGAAGCATTCCGTATAAATCTACTAATTTCGTCATTTTAGACACTTTATGGCTATATATAATATAAAAGTATCTAATTTATATACTGATATGATACCTCAGATATGGAGCATAAAATTCCCCCCAGTTAAATTTGCAGTAATTAACATGAGAGGGAAATTCCACATGCTTTACATCAGTTCCAAAATGACGTCTATAATAATTAATATACTCTTTTTTATATTTCTATATAACTTCTCATTAATCATACAATTTAGTGATAATATAATACCTTAGCAAATCGTAGTTATAAAAGAATAGCGATATGTAAATTAAATTAGGTTGTTATATAGAATGTTATCACAAACCAGAAGATATACGTATAATATATAAATATTTCTTACTAATCATTATTTGATAATATGGCGCGGACCAGTGTAATTTTAGTATTAACCTTGATTTTAAGCATAGGAATAATATCTGTAAGTTCTGCTAGTGTTACTACTGAAAATAATCTAAACTCTCTTCTTAAATCCTATAACGTTTCAAGTTCAATAATAACGGCTGCAACATATGTCAATGTAAGCTATCAGAACAAAAATTATACCATAGTCTATGAAAGTGCAACTCCATATTTTTTAATAAATACATCATCTTCACAATATTCTTTTGTTTTAAATACCACTGCCATTTCAAATATAATAACTAACGAGACAATCTTTATGCTTGAGAAGCAGCTGAACTTCAATGCTTTATCAAGAGGCGTTTCTGCATACATGGAAACCTCGGCAAGCTCCCTTGCAGATTGTGT
>JAJZLO010000015.1:0-3870 GCA_021803405.1 Microcaldota archaeon
ATCGAGTGCTTCTGGCGCTGCTGCATTAGTAGTAGCATTAAATGATGCACTTGCTTTGAATATGAATACAAAAGAGCTTTCTATCATGGCAAGGCAGATAAGCGGAAGCGCATGTAGAAGCTTATATGGTGGGATAGTTAAATGGCATAAAGGGAGTAGAGAAGATGGTGTTGATTCATATGCTGAACAGATGTTCAAAAAAGATCATTGGAAAGAACTTATAGATATAATAGCAATAGTAGACTCTAAGACCAAAAAGGTATCGTCAAGTATAGGCCATGAGACAACAGTAAAGACAAGCACTCTTTATAAGGAAAGACCTGCATTTGCTGAAAAAAATATAGGTGAGATTGAAAAGGCAGTCAAGAATAGAGATATAGACCTTCTTTCTAGGATAATAATGAAGGATAGCAACAATATGCATGCAACTATGCTTGATACATGGCCGCCTATAATGTATTTAAATGACTCTTCTAGAGAGATAATCTATAAGATCCATGAGCTAAACGACTCGCAGAAAAATGGAAAATACATTGCAGGATACACCTTTGATGCCGGACCAAATGCACATATAATAACTACAGAAGCACATAGAAGCAAAATAATAAAGATGCTCGAGGAGCTTTCTGGTGTTAAAAACATAATAGAGTCAAGGATGGGAGATGGACCAAGAATAGCAGAAACAAAAGAGTCTTTAATCGACATTGAAAAATTAACCCCCATAAACAAAAATAGGCCGTAGTATGGATTTAATTATGATTAAATTTGGTGGAAGTGTCATAACAGACATTAACAAAGAAGGTATTGCAAAAAAAGATGAGATAGAAAGAATCTTTAGCGAGATAAAACCTTTAATAAAAACTAAAAAGATAATAATAGGGCATGGAAGCGGTTCCTTTGCCCATGTGCCTGCACATAAGTATAAAGTAAACCAGGGTATTATTAACAATGAAAGCGTTTTTGGTGCTTGTGTTACACAAGATGCCGCAGCTAAACTTAATAGAATAGTTATTGAATGTGCATTAAAAATCCACCTTGATGCTTTTTCCTTTGCTCCATCTAGTGCTGCACTTTCAAAAGATGGTATAATAGAAAAATGGGACATTGCTCCAATGATAAAAGCGCTCGAACTAGGATTTCTTCCCATAACCTACGGTGATGTCATAATAGATAACTCAAAAGGAGTATCCATAGGTTCAACAGAAGAGGTTTTTAGGTATGTGTCAAAGTCAGTAAGACCTAAAAAAATAATAATAGGAACCGATGTAGATGGCATCTTTGATTCTGATCCTAAAATAAATCATAATGCAAAGTTAATAAAGGAGGTCAATAAAAAAAACATAGATGAGATTATTGGATATGCTGGTGGCTCTACAAAGGTAGACGTGACTGGTGGAATGAAAACAAAGATACAGTACTTATATAACATCTCAAAAGAAACTGGAGCTGTATGCCAGATAATTAATCTTTCTTTGGAGAATAGGTTGAAAAGCGCCATAAACAATGAAAAGGTAATAGGAACAATAATTGATGCTAATAATTTTTAATAGATAAAAAAGAATTAAATTTATATATATATATATATGAAAATAAACCACCATAAGAAACTTAAATCAAAATAATACATTCTAATAGTCTATTTGTAAAAAATGATTCTGATCATATGCAAGATAACGTCAATCATAAAAAAACTCAAGAGGAACTGGAGATAGAGTTGATAGAAGCAGAAAAGATGATTAAGATTGGCAGTAGATACTCTCATTTCAAACGCCCCGATAGAACCTACAAAGTGGTGGGGCTTGGGATTCAAGAACGCACTGAAAAGATATGTGTGATATATCAAGCAGAATATGGTAGGAAACTGATCTTTGTAAGAGATTTAGAGAGTTGGCTTGAGCAACCACAGGTAGGAGTAGATAGATTTAAGCTTGTTGAATGACACACATAACAGACAATAGTGTTTAAAACCTCACCCTCCACCGCTTGAATAACTTTTAATTATGTTATCAAAACCTAATTTTGTTATTATTATAATTATTGCCAAAGCAAAAATTAATATTATTGTAAATATTGAATTTGTCATACCTAATAGCACCTGAACAGGATAATAAACTGCAAAACCAATTGGCAGAATTAGCGTAAATATAAGCTGTATTACATTTCCATATATCCCTAATGGATAAGAATTGGAAAATATAGAAATGTTTATTATGCTATGTGTAAATTGTGCAGAATTCATTGATTTGTATGCAAGTATAGTTATAAACAGAAACATCATTGTTAATGCAGCTACGCCAATTGCAATAGTAGAAAAAAATATAATAATTGAAGTAAGTGGTAGGTTTAAATTTATAATACAATATATTATCAAAGATAAAAATCCTATTATTTCAACAATCCCCGTTAAATTTCCAGGATAAGCGGATAATATGCAGGTTATTTTATCAAATGGTCGCAAAAGATATTTATCGAGCTCGCCGGTACGCATACTATTTACAATTTCTCGAGGAATAATAAGGTACCATATCGAATCAAGTACAAAACATGCAGTACTTGATAACAACAATAATTGAAAGTATGTCCAACCAGGTATGCCTGATGATATTGTATATATTATTGTAACTGGAATATATATAATTAATACATTGAAGCCACTGACTATCATCCATATCAAGGACTGCAGCCTATAAGTAAAAAACTCCTTCCAATTGTACTTTTGGCAAAGCATAAAATATTTTATATTTTCAATAAATTCCATTTAACCACCAGCAGAGGATATTTTTTTCTTGATATGTTTCCAGAAAAAATGTCCGAACACAGTTAGTGCCAAAATCCAGACAATTCCCAAAAAGATATAGTACAGATAGGCACTGCTTGGGATTGTACCGATCAAAATTGCAGTAGGAACGTATATGAACATCTGAAATGGTAGTATTGATGTTATATTACTTATATAGCTTGGAAAAAAAGTCAGTGGCATTATTTCGCCTCCGAGTATTGCTATTATGCTAGTAAGCAAAATAGATATGCCAAATGCAGAGGTCGTGTATATTGCAAAAGAGCCTATAATAAATCGCATTATATTTATTATTGTATACCCAATAAGCATAATTATTATGAATGCAATTATCGAAAGCAGATTTGTTGATATTCCTAAATAATAAAGTGTAACCACAATGACTATAAAGGCAGGAAGCAGTGAAAGTGTATTATCTGCCAATGATTCAGTAAAAACCATGTAGACGTAATTTACTGGTTTTATCAATGATCTTGTAATTTTGCCAGTTTTTATATCATCAGACACTATAAAATCATTCATAGAGTCCATCAGTAAGAATACTGCGCCACCTATAACAAAATAAGCATCTATTTGTAATAAACTAAAGTTAGCTATTGTTGTTAAATGTCCACCAATATATATTATATTCCAAACAAATATCATGAACATATAGGTTAACAATCTTCCAACTGTGGATAGTATATAATCTTTAGGATATGCAAGTTTATCTTTTATTGATATTTTAAAAAATGCAAGATAAGGATTATTCATCTTACTCAACTTTTCTTTTCAAACGATTTATATAATTTTGATAAAATATAACTAAGATGCGGCTCTGATACTCTATAATCAAATACGTGCTTGCTATTTAAAATCTTTATAAATTCCTTGTTTTTTAGCATAGACGGTTTTACCTCAAGTTGTACCATATCACTTTTTTCTGATAAGATATGGCCATAACGCTTGAAGTTTATCTGCTTAATATCAGAACTGTATATCTCAACAATACGATTATCACCAAAGATCTGCTCTAATTCCTTTTTTGTGCCGTCAAACTCCTTTCTACCTTTATCTATCACAATAACATGATC
>JAJZLO010000015.1:3880-4985 GCA_021803405.1 Microcaldota archaeon
TGTTGTTAAAAGAAAGGTTGTCCCTAGATTATCTCTTGCATTAATTATTGCTTCCTTTAATGCAGATTTTGATGGAAGGTCTACACCTATTGTAGGTTCATCCAAAAATACAAGTTTAGGATTATGCAACATTGACGCAACAAAATTGCATTTCATCTGTTCTCCTAGGGACATAGTTCTTACAGGTTTTTTGTATACATTATTAAGCGAAAGCATTTTAAGGTATAATTTAAGTCTTTTATTGAACTCCGTTTCTGGTATTTTATACATGCTCTTCATAAAATTGAATGTGTCAATTGCAGGTAAATTCCAGTATAATTGACCGTGAGCACCCAATACAACTCCTGTTTTCATTGCCAATCTTTTGCGATCATTATATGGCGATAATCCATCAACAGTTATGTAGCCTTTGTCTGGATATATTATACCAGTCATCATTTTAATGAGCGTTGACTTACCGCTTCCATTCTTACCAAGCAGCGCAACTATGCTACCTTTTTTTATATTAAAACTTATATTCCTTACTGCTACCTTAATTACCTTTTTTCTTCTAAAACTATTCAGAAAACCTTTTTTAGAAATACCCTCATTAACCTTGTATTTCTTCATTACGCTATCGATTTTTATGATTATGTTATTATCCATAGTATTCACCTGCAACTTAAGCCAAAAAGACAAAGAACGGCATTAACACAAAAAACAAGCAACTGCAAGAGTTAGCATACCATTGGAATCACATAATTCATAATAAATATTTAAAAGGAATAGTATAAAAACCTACTAGCATAAATAGCAAACACAAAGGTATTTAAGTATAATTGTAATTATAATAATCATGATTATACACAGACCTTTGGAAGAAGAAGAGCTGAAAAGTGTTAAAAAGTGGACGATGATTTATGGCAGGCGAAAGACAGGGAAGAGCTTTCTCGTCCAGAACTTCATACATTACGATGAGTATTTCTTTGTTAATAGAGATAGAACACTTCTTTCAAAAACTACAGAGAGACAAATAGATTACAACGCGTTCATCGAGATTATAAGAATGTCACTAGAATCAGGAAAAACAGTTGTGGTGGATGAATTCCATAGGCTTGATAGTAAA
>JAJZLO010000021.1 GCA_021803405.1 Microcaldota archaeon
GCCGATCGCTCTGCCATTGAGCTACAACGGGATAAAAGCAACTATATATAAGCATTAGATAACTATAAAAATTATGCCTGAATCAAAAAAGTATAAAATATCCGATCCAAAGTACATGGGTAATGTAGATAAGATAGAAGTTAGCTCTAAATCAGAGCCTAAAAAAGTCGCTTACCCAGCAAAAGACATAAAGACACCAATAAAAAAAGAGATTGAGGAGTCTAGTAAAAAAGAAAGAAAAAATGAACAAATATCTACTCCCCTTACATTTTATTGGTTTAAAGAATGGCTACGAGAGTTCGCCAATAATAAATACTTCCCTGACGCTATGCTCTCATTTTTTGCGCTTCTAAGCGTTTCAATAGCCTTTCCATTCTACCCTATTATACTCTTAATACCACTTCTTGTCATTACCTTCTTCCTTTCAAGATACCATCCACTTGCAGGTCTAATGGCTCTTTTGTTTATAACCTTCCCAATATATATGTATCAAGCACCTCTGCTAGCATGGTTTTATGCCTTCTTTCTTACCATAGCGTTGGTTTTTGGTTTTAAGCATTATCGTTCTATAATCTTTGCATATACACTGATTGTACTTCCATTTTCGTTTATAGGTTATGTAATAGAAATACCAATCTTTGTATTGGGAATTTTATATATAGGGATGAAGCGTTCGTTAATAGCTACAACATTGGCAATAATGGCAATACCTGTTCTTTCGGCTCTTACTGGAATAACGGTGTTTGCGCCTATAACTTATAACGTTGCAGGGTTTAGATCAATGACTGGTGCTACTCCTGCATTTCAGTTACTGTCTCCTTCGAAGACAATGCCTACATTATCCACATTTCCTTCTGATATGTTAATCGGTATAGAGAGCTTTCTTACCTCCTATTCGTACATAACCGAGGGCATATACCTTGCAATTTCAGCTTTTGCATACGGTTCTGCCTATATACTAATACAATTAGTCGTTTGGCTTGTAGTTGTACTCTCGATTAGTTTATATGTAATGAAACACCGTTCAATCTATAAAAGTTCAGAGTCAAGTCTTTATGCATTGGCAATACTTGTTGTTTATGCGGTGCTGCTTTATTACTTTGGCGAATCCATAAGCCTTCTTTCAATATCTGGATTTATAGTGGCGCCATTATTTTTGCTGCTCTTAGAGTTTAATGATATAGATGTGGTAAGGGTTCTAGACGTAATGAAAAGGGACTTCCTAAGCACCTTCGGGGAGTCTTTTGAGGAGCTCTCATATGGTGTAAAAGAGAGTTTAAGCGACATAGGTAATTATGATCAAACCAAGAACGAGCTTACTGAAGCTATATTACAACCAATTGAGCATAAAGGAATATCTGGAGCATATAAAATAAAACCCTCAAAAGGCATACTTCTTTTTGGTCCTCCTGGAACCGGAAAAACAATGCTTATGCGCGCAATTTCAAAAGAAATACGTGCAAGATTCATTTATGTAAAAGCATCTTCAATAATCTCGGCAAGCCCTGGAGATAGCTCAAAGGCGCTATCAAAGATCTTTGACTCTGCAAGAGCGCACACGCCGACTGTATTGTTCTTTGATGAAATAGACGGGATAAGCGCTAAGAGATCAGACTCAACAAATGAATCGAACAGGGAGCTTCTCTCAGATCTTCTCAGCGAGATGGACGGCTTTCAAAAAATAGACGGCGTTGTAATAGTCGGTTCAACAAATGTGCCTAACTTGATAGACTCTGCCTTATTAAGACCAGGTAGATTTGATCGTATAATATATATGTCCTTGCCAGACAATAACGGCAGGCTTGAGATCTTTAAAAAATATGCTGCAAAGTATCCTGTAAGCTCTAATCTTGATTATGAAAAACTTGCAAGGCTTACGACCAGGTTTTCAGGTGCAGACATTGCAGCAATATTCTCAGAAACTGCGGCTAAGGTTGCAGGAGACGCTATAAAAAACTCAAAGCCTCTCAAGATACAGACCTCAGATTTGCTTACAGTTATAAGTTCGGTAAAGCCTTCTACTTCATTGTCAGCGTTAGAGCAATACGAAAAGTTCAAGATAGATTTTGAGAGAAGGCTTAATCCTGAGTCGATAGAAAAGAAACCAGAGGTTCTTTTGGATGATGTTGTCAATCTATCCGAAGCCAAAAAAGCCTTAGACGAAGCTATACGCATACCGCTAGAACATCCTAATTTAGTAAGATCTTACAAGATTAAGAACATAACTGGTATACTTCTATATGGTCCACCAGGCTGCGGGAAGACAATGCTGATGAAGGCAGTATCAAACCAATATACAGATATAAAGCTTATCCACATATTGGGTTCTGATTTAAGTAAGGAAGGATATGATAACGCAGTCAATACAATAAAAGAGTCATTTCTAAGGGCAAAGGAGAATGCTCCATCGGTTATTTTTATAGACGAGATAGACTCCCTTGTTCCTGATCGTTCCAACACCAATGAATTGGGAATAAAGATAACCTCTGAGTTTCTAAGAGAGTTCGAAGAGCTTAAGGAAACTGAGGGCGTTGTTCTTGTGGGCGCTACAAACAGGCCAGAAGCTATAGACCCTGCATTAATTCGTCCAGGAAGGCTGGATAAATTAATATATGTTAAACCTCCAGGAAAGGATGCGAGAGAGGAGCTTTTCAGGAAGACATTAATCGACTCGCCTATTGCTTCGGATATAAATTTTGCTGTTCTTTCATCTTCGTCTAGCGGTTATACCGGCGCTGAAATAGTGGAGATTTGCAGAGAGGCCAAGATGCAAGCTCTTGAAAAAACAATAGAACGTAACGATGATGACTCTGATTCAGAGAATAAAGAAGCGTTATCTATGGATATGTTGCTTTCTATAATAAAAAAGACAAAACCACAAGCAAGTAAAATTATATTATCTAAATACGACATCTTTGAGTCTGAGCATCTACGCTAAGTAGATATGTTTTATTAGAATCATTAATAAACCATTAATAAACCATTAATAAACATAAGGTGTCATTACCTGCTTTTTCTATAGAAATATACTACTCCTATTATTATTAAAAGTCCAATGCCTAAAAACATCTCTGTTGAATATTTAGTATACACTTCATTCAAGTAGTTCAAAACCTCGGTCTCTGGCGATTCGGTAGTCACGTACTGGAATGAAAACTGTGAAAGAGGCTCTCCGGTATACCATGAAAATTCCGTATCATTGCTATAATTGCCTACAAAATTAGGTCTAGGCGTGTCTGGCAGAGGATATATACTTACTATGTCCGCACCGTTTGGTATGATTAAGTTTAATCTGGTGTTGCTTGGAAGTATCTGGCCGCTTGCTTCTTGTTCAAAATTAAAGATGCTGTTGTTAAATGAGTACTCAAATTTTCTAGGAGCTATATTTTTTATTATGGTCGCATTTTTAACGTAATAGTTCATTGTCATAGTTGCATATCCTCCTCCTGGAACAGTGATTATAGGTCCGGGAAGAAACTCAAAGTTATAAAAACTATGTCCACTACCAAGTATATGTTGTTCCAATCCACTTGTCAACAGTACCTTCTGCCACTCGCTAAGTGTTACTCCAATCGCATCCTTATTTTGTTGATATGTTGTTATTGAAGTATTGCTTGCGTATACGGTGAAAACCTCAATTACGTGCGCGGTTTGATTTGGATTAAGTATAAGTGTGGTGTTTATATATGTTATATTATAGTAAGCATACGCATTTGACAAAACATAAAAAAAGCTCATAAAAGCAAGTATATATACAACTCCGCGCATAACATCAATGGTTTATATTATGTGTTAATATTTAAATACTTTAATATGTAAATAGGTTATGAGTTTTAGTACGTTTATTATATACTTTCATAAAGCGCTGTCAGAAAGTAATATATAGCTTTATAACTCAATATCATGCGTAATGTCAATGTCTATTTGAAAATGTTAAGCAACAAGGTCTTTTTATGAACTCAAAGTTGGAAAATAAATTACTCGCAATAATAAGAGTTAGAGGCAGGGTAGGAGTTAGGCAAAGTATAACGGAGACATTAAACAGGTTAAATCTTAAAAGGGTTAATAATCTTGCAATAGTCTTTGGGAACAAATCAATGCTAGGAATGATACAAAAATGCAATGATTTTGTTACTTATGGAGAGATAAAAGAAGATACTCTAAATAAGCTTTTTGAGGCAAAAGGCATAACGCTTAAGAAAGAAGAGCTTGATTTAGTTCAAAAGGGAAAAAAGAATCTAAAGAGCATAATAAATAAAAGCATAACTATGCATCCTCCAAGGCATGGCTATGAAGGAATTAAAAAAGGTTACAGTTCTGGCGGTGCACTTGGTTATAGGGGAGAAGATATAAATACACTAATTAAAAGAATGTTATAAAAGGTTTATTTATGGTACTAAGAAGAGTTAAGAAGAACAGAAAAAACCTAGGCCGAAGGACGTGGGCAGCTGGGAATAAGAAAAACAACAGAGGCGCAGGTAGCAGAGGAGGTACCGGAAAAGCAGGCAGAAAACATAAATGGACACGTATGGTTAAGTACGAAAAGGACAGAATAGGAAAGCCCGGCTTTACCAGATGGGGTTCAACTAAGCTTAGCGTCATAAATTTAGATATGCTCTCTAAAAAAGCCGAGTTATCTAAAGAGGCAAAACCTTTGCTTGAGTTTAAGGGCTATAAGGTACTTAGCAACGGAGTATTGACAAAACCTGCTTTAATAAAGGCAGATGCATTTTCTAAGAAAGCGATAGAAAAGATAAAATCAGCCGGTGGAGAGGCAGTATCTTTATAATAGTGTATAGATGGAAAAGCTTAATCTTGCTTTTTATACCGATACGTATGAGCCTGCAATAGACGGCGTAGTAAGTTCGATAGTAAACTTCAAGAAGGAGCTAGAGTCTCGCGGTCATTCTGTGTATATCTTCACAAGTACCAAGTTCCTTTCAAAGGCTCCTAAACGCAAAAATATCTTTTTATATCCTGGAGTGGGTTTTAAGCCATACCCTCAATATAGCATGGCCTTATTTCCTTATAACTCCATCTTAAAGTTAAGCAAGTTGGATATTGACATAATACATGCACAAACTCCATTTTTTATGGGATTTGCAGGTATGATGAGTGCAAAACTAGGTAAATATCCAATAGTGGGTTCATTTCATACTATGGTAAATAATAAATCTGTTATAAACGATTATTATCCTAAAAATCCTCAGCTACGTAAACTTACTAGTAAGTATTTATGGAAGTATGTTATTTTTTTCTATAAAAAATGCAATGTTACAATCTCCCCTTCAAATGTAATAACACAAATGCTTAAGAGTCATGGTTTAAATACGGTAACTACAGTTCCAAACAGCGTCGATACAACTCATTTTACGCCTAAAATAAGCGGGGATCAATTTAGACAATCTATGGGAATAAAAGATAATGAAAAGATAGTACTTTATGTGGGCAGGCTTAGTAAAGAGAAGAAGCTAGATGTTTTGTTAAAAGCAGCAAAGACGCTTTCAAAGAGAAAAAAGGACATAAAGTTTTTAATTGCCGGCTCAGGCCCTGCAGATATATACTATAAGATAATAATGCGTAGGCTTGGCCTAGAAAATGTACAGTTCTTAGGTCCTATAAGCAGAGAAAAGCTTCCAGAGGTATATGCAGCTGCGGATGTTTTTTGTATACCATCGACATTTGAGACTCAGGGTATAGTTGCTTTAGAAGCTATGGCATCAGGAAAACCGGTAGTATGTGCTGATTATTTAGCTTTAAAGGAGCTCATAATTAATGGCAAAAACGGAGAAAAATTCAATCCGGGCGATTATCTTGCTTGCTCTAAAAAGATAGAAAAAGCTTTAAATAATTCAGATGCATATATTAAAGAGGCAGTTAACACTGCGATGAGGTTTTCTCCAAGTAAAGTAACTGATAAATTGCTTGAGGTATATGACTCAGTATTAAATCAAGACAAAGAGCAAACAAATAAACTACTAAATTAAAATATTAAAAATAATAAAAAGAAATAAGGCGATTGACTGGAAGAAAAGTTAAGTACTGTAAGTACATTGCAAGATGAGAAAAGCACCGAAACTACTCCTGCTACAAAGGAAGATTCTACTACCAAAGCTTCTGCTACGGTTACAACACAGAATAACCCTGCTCAAGGTAGACAAGCACAAAGGCAGTCTTCACAGTTCGATTACTCGATAAAACTTCCTGAAGGCGCAACTGAGCGTCAAAAGGAGCTTGCCAAAGCTATAGAAGAAGAGAGAAAGTTAAAAGCTAAGGTTATTTTTGATATTAAACGTTTTAAGAGAAAGCTTGCTTATAAATTGGCAGAACAAGAGGCTACAAAGAAACTAACCGAGGCCGCAAGCAAGAACAACACTAAAAACATAGGATATCTGCGCAGGAGAAAAGAAAGATTAGAGTTTAGGATTTCTACAGAGGCATATACTCTTGATGTAGAAAAAGATTTAATAAGAAAAAAGAATGAGATAGACTCTCAGCTCAATGAAGCGATAAAAAGCTATCGTGCAAAAAGAAAGGCAGAGTTTATAATAGGCGACATATCTGAGCTTAATAAAAACATAGAAGACTCAAACAAAAAAATACTTGAGATAGAAAAGAAGTTAGACGATCTTTACAATGAACTTAGAAAGTTAAGCGGACAGCAAAGAAGATCTTCTTCAACTCCACATAAAAGGGAAAAGCAGCCTGAGCAGAAACCTATCGAGATTAGCCTTGCAGATATAGCCATAATAAAAGGCAAAAAGGAGCAGGGCGAAAATGATTACGATGGGGAGTAAGTGAAGATACGCTTCTATGGGGCTGCTTCTGAGGTTGGACGTAGTTGCATTCTAATAGAAAGCAACGAAACCAAGGTACTGCTTGACTGCGGAGTAAAGATGGCAGAGCCGAACGAGTATCCACTTATTCCAGACGAGATACTGCGCTCTGTGGATGCAATAATAATTTCCCATGCACATCTTGATCATTGTGGGTATCTAGCCCATGCTCTTACTGTAGATTACTCTAATTATATATATGCTACCAAGCCGACCTTTGAGCTAGTGAATATACTGATAAATGATTATATTAAGATCTCAAATCCGGCGAATGTCAGCAAAGCAGGCTTAGCTAAACTAGCTAAGCAGTTCAAGCTTAAAGAGTACTATGAATCATTTAAAATAAAAAATATGGAGATTAGGTTGCTTCCTGCTGGACATGTACTGGGCAGTTCAATGATAGAGATAAAGGTAAAAGATAAAAAATTATTATACACCGGCGATGCAAATTTTAGGACAACAAAGCTTCTTGATCCAGGGTACTCTGAAAATTTAAGTGAAAACACTCTAATAACAGAAAGCACTTATGGGGGAGATGAAGATATGTTTCCGGCAGAGAAAATAATCTTAAATAAGATGGCAAGCAGCATTGCCGAAACTCTTAAAAATAACTCAAAGGTAGTTATCCCAAGCTTTGGTGTTGGAAGAGCCCAAGAGGTTGTTCTAATACTAGACGATTATATGCGTTCTGGAATAATACCTTCCGTACCTATATATATGGATGGAATGGTGAACAAAGCCATGCGAATACATAGGCACAATGTCATATACTGCAGAGATGAACTGCAAAAAAGAATACTGATGAATGATGATGATCCGTTCAAAAGTAAGAACTTTGTGCATGTGCTCACATTAAAAGAAAGAAAAAAGGTAATAAACGAAAAAAATCCATGTATAATCGTAACCACGAGCGGCATGCTTTCAGGAGGCCCAGTTTTAAAGTATCTTGAAGCTCTCGGAGGAAATGATTCCAACAAACTTATTTTTGTAGGATATCAGGCAGAAGGAACAAGAGGAAGAGCGCTTCTTGATGGAAATCGTAGTTTGATACTTGGTACTAAAAAGATAAATATAAAGATGAGAATAGAAAAATATCATCTCTCGGCTCATGCTGACCGACAGCAACTCCTTCATTTCATAAGCAAAATAAAAAATCTAAAGAACATCTTCATAGTCCATGGTGAAAAGTATAAATCAGAACAGCTTAAGGTAAGCATTGGTAAAAAGTATAACGTGGTAGTTCCATCTATTTTAGATGAGTTCAGTGTGTAACCGTTTCCTCTATTATAAATCTATTATATCTTTTTATGCACTCTTTTGGAAACTCCATTTTCTTTTCAATGCTTAGTACCTCCATCTTTCCTATCGTTGTATTTATTTTTTCTTCAAATAACTTTAATTTGTTTTCTTCTCCTATCGCAAATATTTCTACGCTTCCATCATCAGAGTTTCTAACAAAACCATTTATTCCTAATCCTGTGGCAACTCCAGAGACAAAAGCTCTATATCCAACTCCCTGGACAAAACCATGTACAATATAAAAAGCTTTCATAAACCTCAACTTATTGGATTTCCTAAAACAAATTCTGGCATAACTCCATTTGGTGGTAGAGTTCTTACCCTAACCCAAACTGCACTATCATTTCCTAAACTATTATATGAAGAAAATCTTACATGTGCAGTTCCACCATAACTGTTGCCAATAGTTGAGACTGGTGTCCCATAATTCAATGAACCATAAAGCGTATTAGAGGTACTGCCACCCATCCATAAGGATGTTGTATAATAGTCGCCTCCAACCATTGGGTAAATAAAAATTGGAAAAGATGGTCCGCCATCATCAAGTACTGATAATCCAACCTCTGAACATATACTAAATTGGTCAGCTCCATAACTGTTTCCACAGTACTCTACCATTGAATTAAATCCTGCATACTCATCAACCACATTTTGCAATGAATTAAAGCTATAATATGATTGAATATAATTACCAGATAAAGAAAGTCCATTGTTCACAATAACTCCAGTTCCAGAGCCACTTATTATCTGCCATTTTGAGTCTAAGGATGTACCAGAAAAGTTATCATAAAAATTGAAAACACGTGGTCCGTTGTCATACTCAGCATATGATGTTTGAAAACATCCAGAAGCACACCACAGCTGCGGTGCATATCCTGTATAACCATATGTTACTGGAGCATTATTGCTTAAAAAGTTCATGTATATTGTCTCTGTCCCGCCATTAGAAGCTATGCCTTGCGGCAGTGATACCCAAAGTACCGTATTAGTTGAGCTACTGCTTGCGCCACTTTCTATCCATGCATTAATTGGTGTACCAATACCATCTGGAGAGGTTGTAAACTCTATATTGCTTAAATTATACATCTCATTAGAGCTATACTCAGATAATGAAGGGTTAAAGTAAATCATCTGTTGAAAACCGGAAGGTATAGCTGCTGATTGGTAATTTGTAATTGTTATAGGCAAGTAAGCCTGTACTCCGCTAGTAGCCATAATTTCTCCAGAAACACTTGGCGTTATAATCAATTTTCCTGCAGCAGAACCTGGGAAGTCGTTTACATCATTTATATAATTTATATAAATAGATCCATAAAAAGTCTGGCCTAAAGACAGTGAAGGTATTCCAGAAGCTGTGTAACATTGCACTGTAAAGTTGTATGCCGATCCATATGCAAGATAAACCTGTTGAGAAGCAGTTTGAGGTGCAAGTACATGTTCATTATTTGGGTCAGAAGAGCATCCTATTCCAGTTATATTTATGTATGTTGCAGTTGTTTGTGTTATTGTAAGTACTGCAATTCCGTTGGTGTTCATATAATAATTCAAGCAGCCAAAGCCTTGATTAATAACGCAAAGATTCGTGTTATTATTGCTACTAAATATTCCAAGTGCGAACAACAATGAAATGACAATTGCAAGTATTAATATCGCCCAACCATAAGTGATAAGATACTCCATAGCACTTTGCAGTTTGGCTCCTTTTCTAAAAAGATTATTTACTTTCATAATAACCCATAGCAATATTTATAACACCTATATCTTTTAATTGCTTTCCTAATATTTAAAAAAGGGAAAAAGTACTGGGCCCGGAGAGATTTGAACTCTCGACCTCCCGATCTCTGCATTTTCGATTAAACCTTTCAAAAAGTTTATATCAGTCGGGTGCTCCAACCAAACTAAGCTACAAGCCCATAAATAATATATTACATTAAACATCTTTATTATTATATCTTTTTTCAATATATTTACTAAATATATCAAAGTCATTATCCATTATGTCTTTAATTCTCTTAAATCTTAATCCTGCTGCAGGATGAAATGTAATCATATACATGATGTCATTTTTTTCTATTAATTGTCCGTGCATTTGGGATACCTTTTCTATACCCAAATTAACTTTAGCTGAAAGGCTGCCTAAAAGGATTATAAATTTGGGCTTTATAATTTCTATCTGTGCATTTAGAAATGGCTTGCATAATTCTACTTCATCTTCGGTAGGAATTCTATTTTTAGGGGGGAAAAACTGAACACAGCTTGTTATATAAATGAGCTTTCTTTCAATTCCTAATCTTTGAAGTTTTTCATTTAATAAAATACCACTTCTACCTATAAATGGCAATAACTTTTCATCTTCTTGCCTTCCAGGCGCTTGGCCTATAATCATGATCTTAGCGTTTACCGGGCCTGTGCCAGGCACAAATCTTCTACTAAGCATCCATCCTTTTTTATGTTCAGGCAACTTACTATAATTTTCATTAATTTTATCTATGGCTTCGAATTTTTTAACATACTCGAAAACGTTATTTAAAATTTCCTTGGTGTTTTTATAAATTACCTTATTATATAACTCATTTTCAGTTAACCATAAATATCCCGAATGTTCTTTTGATATCGAGATTTTCTTTGTTTTTGATTTTGCTATAAAATATCTTACTGTTTTTAAGATTTTCTTCCCTCTATTCTTAAAAAAATATTTGGTATCAATATAAAAGAATGGTAAAAACTCAGGTTTTAATCCCGTTTCCTCTAAGATCTCTCTTCTTGCTGTAGCCTCATCATCCTCTCCTCTTTCAAAATGGCCTTTAGCAAAATCATACTCGCCGTTTGTTTTCTTTAAAAGTAAGAATAGTAGTCTATCCCCTTCATTTATATAAATAAAAGCTCCTGAACTATGTTCTAATCTCAATTGATCACTATTTTTTCTATTAAACATTCTCCATTATTAAGTGCGTTATAAACCGTTTTATTATAGAAATGAAGTTCTAAGAAATTATATATTGCGCTGTAAGTACTTAAATTGCTGCTGCATTTTAACTGCGTCGCTTCATTAGCTGGAATAACTGCATAAACATACATAGATGAATAGCTTTGATTGTTTATATCTGAAAAAATATCCTTTTCAAAAACCACAAAGGCGGTATTATTGTTCAATACGTAAAAAACTCTGCTTGTAGCCCCTCCATTATTGAACTCTAAATTAGGCGCATTTTTATAGTAATATGGACCGATAGAATAAGAAAATACGACGGGCATTTGCTGTTCTATTCCGTTAGTAGCATTATACAGCGCTATAACATACGTATTGTTTTCAGGTATTAATTCTTCATTGTATCCTTTTGCGTTTATGCTACCTATTTCTTGTTTAAATGTACTATTGCCCAAGCTATAATTATTTATCCTGAGCGTTGGAGATAAATAAATATTTTGGTAACCTGCATAATTTACAAAATATACAAATGAAAAAATACAAGCAAGAGTTATTCCTAAGAATGCAAGTCCAAAGTTGTTCTTATTTCGTTTCTGCAATTTTTTAAATTCTGGAAACTTAAGCTTAAATCGTTGTGAGATCAACAATGTTATTATTATTGCAATATAAAACGTCAATATTCCTGCAAATTCATGAAATATAGATAAAGCCCCTGTAGGACCGTTAAAGATCCATTCCAGTGCTATTAATGTCATCCTAAAAATATTGAGCAGCAATATTATTATGACACCTGAAATAATCCAAAGTATCTTATTTTTTAATTTTCCATTATAAAAATATGCAATTGGAACAAGCAAAAATATAATTGAGATTATAATTCCTAATCCTACGCAGCTTTCTCCTATTCCAATCCTATATCCATTAGCTAAAATAGTGATCGGTGCAAAGTAAGTTGCACTACTTACAAAAATTTTTATTATAGCATATACTATTTCAGTATTTATTATGGTAAAAATCGTATTTTGATTTATTAAAAAAATAATAATTAATGGAGAAGCTAAAATCGAGTATAAAATTATAGGCATGAATTTTTTGATGTTTTTTATACCAAAAATTAAAGAAACCAATGATAAAATCATCAAGGGAAAAATAATCATATCTAATCTATACGTTAAAAATAAATATGATAACTGTACTCTTAGAACTGCAGTTGTTAAAATAGATAAAATGAAAAATACCAAACCAAATAGGATATCTTTCTTATCTATATATATGTCCTTGATATTTTCTTTAATGTAAAAAAAAGCAAAAATCGGCAACATGACTATTGGTATTATTATATAAGTAGATGGGTCTATGTCACTAATATTTGGTTGTGTAAAATAAAATGAATAAGCTAACGAAAGCCCTAATAAAACTGCAAATATAAGGACAGCTATACGCTTATTATATCTCATTAAAAAACACTTGTCCTCAGCCGATATAGGCGTCATCAATTTTTCAGCAGTTACTCTTGTCTTCACCGGACAGTATTAATATCTCCTAAGCATATAAAAGGCTTTATGATAGATTTTATAATGTGAGGTTAATATGAAAAACAAATTCAGATATTTAAGGCACACTGCAGATGTATCGTTCTTTGCTTATGGAAATACCGAAAAAGAATGCTTTAAAAATTCTGCAAATGCAATGGTTAATCTAATGTTTGATTTTCCTTTAATAAAGCTTGAAAATAAAAAAAATATAAAAAACATAATAATAAACGAAAAAGCTTCAAATAAAGACGATTTGCTTTGGTTTTTTCTACAAAAAATAATCTCTACGATATACATAAAATCCATAGTGATAACAAATATTAAAAATATAAAGATCTCAAATAAAAATAATGTTTTTAGCATTACTTCGGAGCTAAGTTTTTTAAAAACTAAGAATCAAAAGTATTTTTTGATGGATGTTAAGGCCGTAACTCCTCATCAATTGACAATTAAGAAAATAAATAATCAGTATAGGTCACATGTTGTGCTTGACATATAAAGGTTTATATATCAAAAAAATCAATCCTTTTCTGGTATTCATGCCAAAGATAAAAAATAAGGACTCGGTTTTCAAAAACAAAGATACTATTGAGACTTATATTTGCGATGTAAGAGAAAATCCGGAGTTTGCACTTCAAGTAATGAAGAACAAAAGGTTAAGGTCATTATCAAATAAATATGGCACTACTCTTGCGCATGAAGCTGTAAAATTCCATTATGAATGCGGAATTTATGCGCTTACTGATTATACTGTTGCTAAACTTTCTGACAATAAAGGAAACACAGTTGCACATTTTGCATTAAAATGGAAGGGAGTAAGAGAAAACTTCCAAAATATATGCGTGGACGAGAAAATAAAAATACTTAGAAATTTATCTGGGTTTTCTGTTATCGAAGAACTTATTTTTTTAAAAAATCTAGACAAAAACATACCTACTATTCGCACTTATAATAATTAAATAAATGATTAAATGACGTTAGTTAATTTTAAAAATTTTGAAACAAAGGATATTGAATTAAAAGTAGACAAAGCAATAGCAAGCAATTCAAGGCATGAAGTGATTAAATTAATAAAAGAAAACGAGTATGCTGGAATATACATACTTTCTAATGAAGCTATTGCAAGGAAAATATCTGATAAAACCTTTATGAGCACCTATGCTCATGAAGCCGTAAGATTAAGAAAATCCTGTGCTGCCTTTGCAATGAGCAATTACTCAATATGGTTAATATCAGATAATACTGGTTGGAGTGTAGGGCATGAAGCCGTCCGTTCTCATTTCGATATAGCTACTCAGTGTTTAAATCATAAAGATAAGCGTTTTTTGATAATTCCTGACGATAAGAATGTAATAATAGCAAAAACTATATTTCAAACTTACTCCTCTCAACTTTCTGAAAAAGATCTTAAATATCTGCATGATGTTATATCAAGTCAAAAAATATCAACTCCTATTTTGAACCAACCAATATCTCAAGATTTTAGCGAAGTGGTATTAGAACCTAATGCAGACCCAAGTATTTCAGTAACAGATTTAGAAGATCTAAAAGGTTCTGTTCGTAATCAAGTACCTACTACCTCAACTTCGCATAATATTGCTTCAGATAGTAAAGATGACCTAGAGAAGTTAGAAATTAACTCTTTAATTATCGATATGGTTAAAAAAGGGAAAGTAGATGAACTTCAAAATATGCTTAAGTCAGATAATCTATTTGCAAGCTATATAATATCCAATAAAATAGGATTGAATATTGCCATAACTCCAGAAGGGCATACTATTGCTCATTATCTTGCTGGGATTAATGAAGAGTACGCATTAAGATTATTAGAAGACCAACAAATAGCAACTATATCAACGACTAATAAATATTGGTCGGTATGTCATGAAGCTGTTCTTCATCATAAAGCTGCTGCTCATTACGCAATGAACTCTGAAAACAACTTATGGGAGATATCTGATTATAAAGGAAGATCTGTTGGACATGTAGCAGTCAGGCATCATAAAGATATAGCAATATTAGCTATAACCTCTAAAAACGCAAAGAAATTGCTTTTAGTTGAGGATGATGCTGAAAATACTATTGCACATGTAGGCACTTACTGGTCGGAGTTTGCGTTATTAACTTTAAATGAATATGAAATATACAAGCTTATTGATTTATCTGGAAAAATGGTTGCAAAAGAAGCTGTAAGACAACATTTTTCAAGTGCAAGAAAGGTATTAGAAAACCCTCAAAAATACGTCTCTGAATTGGGTATTGCTCAAGGTAATCTGCTGATATCCCTTGCAAAAAGCAAATTATCAGAACTTAAAAAATGATAATTATACTCTGCTAATTTTAATTGTAAGGTTAGAAAAATCTACTTGGAGTTTTTTAACATGTAAAAATATAATATTTATTATAATAACTCCTATATTTTTAAGCCAGGAGAGGGAATCGAACCCCCCTATTCCGCTCTGCAGGCGGACGCATAGCCTATCTGCCATCCTGGCCCAGTAAAAACTTTAAAATTGGGCAATACATTAAATTATGTATTTTTTAGATAGGTATTTAAAGTATAAATATCTAGATATTTAAATGGTGTATAAATGAGACCGGCATTTGAAACGATACCTAGAGACTTTATATCGAAGACTTACTTTTTTGAACATACAGCTCCTTTAACAGAAGCTATACCAAAAATATCGCAATATGGAGCTATAGTAATAATGAAAAATAAAGAGTATTACGGTATAGTCGATGATAGATCCATAGCTAGAGGAAATGTAAAAATAAATAAAAGCAATAAGGTGGGTTCTTTTACTGTAAAGGTTCCTTATTTAGAGGATCAAACAAGCATAGAAAAGGCAATCTCTATTTTTTATTCGTCTCAAGCTAAAGCACTGCCTTATATAGAAAATAATAAAGTGTTAGGAGTAATTAAGCGTGAAACTATACTTAAAGCCATACTCTCACTACATCTTATATCAAAGCTTAAGACTGCGGATATAATGTCAACTCCAGTAGTTGCAATAAACTCTGATGCATCTATAGCAAGCGCAAAGGTGTTTATGCAAAAAAACAGAATAAACAGGCTTGTAGTGTCCTCTAATGGAACTCTTAATGGCATTCTCACTTATAAAGACATACTTAAAAATTCAACAACTCTTTCAGCAAGGTCCGAAAAGCCAGGCAATCGTTATACCAAAACCTCAACGGTAGACACAGTAGCATCTTCAAATCCATTTACTATTAATTATAATGAAAGCGTAGACGATGCCATACGCAGCATGATAGAAAACAACATCTCCTCATTACTTGTAAAAAGAAGCAATAAAGTTGTAGGGGTTTTGACAATACGTGATATATTAGAATCAATAGCTAAAAATGTTAATGTATCCTCAAGCAATATACTTATTTCAGGTCTTGATGATTATACAAAAGAGTATGAGTCTGAGATAAGAACAGAGCTGGAGAAATTTAACGATAAGATACAAAGGTTCCATAAAATCACCGTAGAAAACGTATCGCTAAACGTTAAAAGGCACAAAAGCAAAAATTATGAAATGCATATGAGAGTATGGATGGGAAAGAGGGGCATAATCTCCCACGGTGCGACAGGATACTCATTAGAAAAAACTCTTGCCGATTTAATAAAGAACGTTTATGATTCTATAAAACAGAAAAAAGAAGCCGTATATATGAAAAAAGGTATGGGAGAAAAGTATGAAGAATAATAAAAGAATTTTAAAAGGGCAGTCAAGCTTTGAACTTCTTGTTACATTATCTATAGGTCTTGCCATACTGCTTCCGATAGTTATAATCGCATTCATACAACTTTCTAACGCAAATGTATCAATAAGCTCGATACAATCACAACAAGCTGCGTCAAAGCTTGCAAGTGTCGCATCTACTGTTGCTAGCGAAGGTCCTCCAGCAAAACAACTTGTTCAAATTACGGTGCCTCCAAATGTTGAAAATATTTACGTAGGTACTGAGAGTGGTGGCATAGGTCATGCAGTTATTTTTGTTGTAAGAGCATCTAATGGTCCAAGCTATATAACTGAGTATACTCCTGCAAACATAAGTGGCAATCTAGGAGGTATAGTAAATCAAGGGACATATCTTGTAAATATGACTGCAGAAGGCAGTTGCCCAACAAATCCAGCTTTAGGATGTGTGTATCTCTCCCCAGTTATATAAAAATCGAATTGAAATTGAATTGATAAAATGAAACTGCAAATAGCATTGGAATTTATAATACTCTTTGCTTTTCTAATGGTTATTTTCTTATTTATGTTTGCGTTAATAACAATACAAAGGGGCAATGTTGCAAATCAACAAAGTTTTTCAGAGGTTCAACTACTTGCACAAAACATAGCACAGCAAATAGATTTAGCAATATCTGCTGGAAACGGCTATAACTCAAATATCTCTCTTTATAGTAACATAGCGGTTCCAATATATGCTGTTAATATAACTCCGAGCGGTGTTGTTGCAGTATCATCAAAAGTAAACACGCAGATAATTACCGCAATTGCATATACAGATGCAAACAACATTTTAGAACCATCTTATCTTAGTAATAACACACTTTCAATACAAAATTACTTTGGAGAGTTATGTATAGACGAGCCGTGCTATCATATGGGGAATACACCTTTTCATCTTTCACTGCTTTCAACACCTTCATCAAAACAAGGTAAAACAGGATATCTCATAAAAAGCATATCTACTAACATTACTGGATTTCCATCTCAAAACTCTTTGATAGGTTTTTCATCAACTCTTGGTAACTTCAGCAAATATCAGTTTTCATCAAATATTACAAATTCTTCCGGACTATCTAATGTATTTATCTCAAAGACATCAAAAACAGGCAGTGCGATAATAAAAGCTACGGGCTTTCAAGGAAGTATTGGGATTATTAAAAATTTGTCCATGTGGTTTCCATTGAATCTAGGTTATGGCAATAAGACATACGATCTCAGTGGTTATAATGCAATTGGTAGTGCTACAAATGTTTCTTGGAGCTTCCCAGATTACTTTACTGATTTTTCAGGTACCGGTTATTTAACTATAAGTTCATTCCAAATACCACAAACCTTTAGTTTATCTTTATGGGTTAAACCTGCTATTTACTCTCAAATGGGGATACTTGGACAAAAAGGTGTTTCTTCAGGAACATTTTCTTTGGAAACTTACCAAACAGGTTCTAAAAATACCTACGCGGTCTCGGTAAATGGCTTTGGCACAATCCTATTTGGCGCATACACTCCTAATCTATGGAATTTTTTAACACTAACTTATAACTCCATTACAGAAAATTTCAGCGTATATGAAAACGGTTTACTGTTGTCATCCACAATAGAGCCCGAATCCATTGCCGCATCATTGCCCTTTTACATAGGAGCTTCTCCATCGGTACAAACGACAGCTCAAAATACTATGTTCGATGGCTTAATCTCTAATGTGCAGGTATACTCCTCTTATCTATCGCAAAATACTATTTTGCAAATGTATGGCCTAGGTATTAGTGCACCTCCAGTAACATCAAATAATATACTGTGGTTGCCATTAAATGGCAATTTTAATAATTATGCCCAATCATCTTACAGTACTGGAAGTTATGGGTATATTTCAAATATTCAAGACGGTCTTAATGTCACCAATGAAAATGCAACATCATATCTTGCAGCGTATTTTGATGGTTCAAATTCAGAAGATGTCCTTTCTACCCCTTCAAATCAACTTTTACAATCAGGCTACACAACTCCATTGTCAATAAGTATGTGGTTTATGCTTGGAAATTATCAGGCAACACAACCTTTGATCTCAACCGATTCCAACTGCGGTTACTCGATTTCAATATTAACCCAGAATACAATCTCCTTATCTGATAATTGCGGGGATACCTTTAATGTAAACGTTCCGCTCATTCAAAAAAAATGGTATAATCTAATAGTAACCGTGTTAAGCAATCCTAGCGGCTTAAATCCAATTATAAATTATTATCTCGATGGTCAATTAATATATTCGAGTGTTTCATCTGCATGGAGTGATACCGCTTCGTGGCCCTCATTAGTTATTGGTTCATCTGGCCAAGGAGTATACTTTGATGGCAGCATCTCAAATATACAAATATACAACACTACTCTATCAAACTCTTCAGCATATGGTATCTACTCTAAAGGAGAACCATCGATACCAAATACTGCCAACATGATTTCATGGTTTCCATTAGATGGAAATCAATCTGATCTATCTTCAAATCAAGGGCATTCTTCTTCTTCTAATATACTGTATGTACCGTACATATTTAGAAATACGCCTTTATCGGTTTCAATAAATAGTTATGGCCTTACATTTGGTAGTAACGGTAATATCTTTGGCTCTTCAAATACAGCTATAAGTACAAATAGTTTTTCTACTGCAGCATGGATATATGCATATCCTTCAAAAAAACCAGTTGAGCTAATAAATAAATACTCTTCTAATGGAGGAGCATCTTCAATATATCTTTCTTTAAATAATATGAGCAGCAATTCTAATTCACTAATGTTTAATTTATCAATAATAAACTCCGGTAGTCAGTATGGATTAATAAGTGGGACGATAAAGCCTTATGTGTGGTATTATGTTGCCGGTACTTATAATGGAACGGATATGACCACATATATAGATGGGATAAAATCAGGTAGTTATCCATTTTCAGGAACCCTTTCAAATACTATAACCTCTTTTAATATTGGAGGTTATACAAACAACATAAATGGTTTTGAAGGTTCAATTGCCGATGTATCATTATATAAAACAGCACTTAATGGGTCTCAGCTCTCCTTATTATATAAATTAGGTTTGCCCGTCACCTCAAGCATCTCGGTGCCTCTTAGTTGATTTTATGAAAGCACAATTTTGGTCATTTGACATGGTTTTCGGGATAGTATTATTTGTTTTTGGATTATTGATACTAACCTATTCATGGATTACAATAAGCAATAACTATTCCTCTACATCATCAAATAATGCAGGAATAATGCAATCAGAGCTTACTCAATTAAACTCGATATTATTTTTTGAAGGCACTCCAAGCAACTGGAACTCTGTCATAAACGTTTCAAATCCCAACACGTGGTCTGGAATTTCAATAGGGGTAGGGACCGGAAGTTCTGGCATATCGATATCAGAAAAAAAACTACTTGCGCTTCTTGCAATGTCAAATACTAATTATCAGTTGACCAAAGAAGAGCTAGGTGTTGCTTATGATTATTATATAAATATAACTACGACTACTTACAGCATAGCCATAGGAAAAAATCCTGAAAAGTTTAACGCAACATCAATAAATGTTTTAAGAGAGCCAATTTTAATAAATGGAAATCCTGCGCAGGCGCAGATAATAATCTGGACAAACACTACCTTTGGAATAGTATAGCTATATTTACAATGGCATTTATGTTTTATTTATTTATTTATAATTTTTTCTGGTAGCTAATAAAAAAACATAAGAGAAAAAGCAAAAGCATTATACAATTTCCACTAAACATGTCTTCTTAATATGTAGGTTTGTTATTTTACAAAAAAACATAGCAGAAATCTCTATGCGCTCCTTTAAAAAGTTTAATATCTTTTTTAGAGGTTGATTGTAGTTAATCCCACTTCTCTTTTATATCGTTGTTTTTATTTGCTAGTTATACAAATTTGCCTAAAGCCTAAAAGAGTGTTTGCTAGATGTTATGTTATATACTATTATGTACTATCCTGTAGCTCCTATAGTGCTAAACATTCCTCCTAATACTAATGATACTATGAAGAATATTGCAAGTCCCATAACAATAAAAACAGGAAGGTACTTTAGCCCTTTTATAGCCGCTCCGCTAGATATTGCCGAAACTATGAATGCACTTATGCCGCTTATTAGCACAATAGCAATAATTGAGAACAAGTTATACTCTGAAGGTTGGATTGTAGGCGGATGCGGTTTAAGGAATGATACACTGCTTACCTGACTTATTGAGCTTAGTCCATTAGGATTTTGTTGAAGTATTCCGCTCCATATTGTATCTGTAATACTTATCATTTTGTTGGTAAGTGCGTATAAGACTGGGGCTCCTATTACTGCTGCAAATACTATAAATATCGTATACATGAATAACTGACTGCCTATTTCTTTTTGTATTATCTGCTGGTTTCTTAGATCCTTTGATAACTGGTTTAATATATCCGCCATACCTCCTCCATACCTTAACGCTTCTGTCATCATTCTTGCGGTTCTTTTAAGCTGAAGAGATCTGTATCTTTTTGACAAATTTATAAGTGCATTTGCCATAGTCTCTCCAGAATAAAGCTGTTTTGCCATAAGCATTATGTCATCTTTAAAGTACTTAAAATCTGGACGTGCTGCAGAAATTAATGCCTTATCAAGTGAAACTCCGCTTCTCATGTTTGCCGATGTTATCTGCAAATAATCAGGAAGTATATCTTCAATAAAACTCCTTCTTTTATCTATGATATACTCTAAAATAGCATATAAGCTGAACTCAAAGATTCCTGCAACTCCTATTCCTATTATTGCAGATATTCCTGGACTATAATTTTCTATTAACAAACTAAAAAACGATACACCTATTAATATAGCAAAGCCTCCAAGAATTGCTATCTCGAAGAATGTATTTACAGAGATCTTAAGTCCTGAAAGGTCAAGTTCATCAGACACGAAACGTACCAGACTTCTTGATACAAGCCTTTCAAAGTTTATTGCCATATTTTCATCTACATACTAAATGAAGGTCTAGAGCTCTTTATAAGATTAAGGAATACTACTTGTATACCTACTATAAAGACCAATACAAGTATTAATGTTGTTGTATCTATAGTAACTAAACTTATAAATGTAGTCATTATTGCGGCTACTGCTATTCCCATGCTAGGGAATATTACTCCAAAAATCATGTAAAACATAGCCAACGCGTTAAGCCTTTGACCATATCTTCTTAATTCTATAACTCTTTCCTGCATTATATCATCTATAACCCCCTGCAAAGAGGTAGTGATATCTGCGCCTACCTTTATGCTTATGCTCGCTTGAAGCATTATTCTTTTAAAGGTTTTAGAGTAGCTTTTTTCGCTAACTTCATCTATTGCCTGCTCTACTGGCATTCCTAATTGAACTAAAGAAACTATCTTGCTAAACTCGTTGCTAGCCCATCCATATCCTGTACTTATTGAGGTCATAGCATTAAACAAAGGCATACCTGACCTCATGCTTATTACCATATCTCTTGTAGCGAATAGTATATCCTTATCTATTTCCTTTCCAAGCTTTCTTCCTCTAGTTATAGGATAATTGATGAAGTTGTTGAATAGCATATTGTATACTGCTATGAGTGAAACAAGGCTTATTACAATTACTGCCAGTATGCTTAAATTTAATTTATAAAGAATAGCTCCAACCAAAATCGAAACTACTACAGATATAATTATAGAAAACATAATCATTCTTTTAATAAAATCATAAGTGTTGCTTTTTACACCAGAATCTCTAAGTGCGCTCTCCAACCCTTTTTTGCTTATCATTATCCTTGTTATGTATTTGCTTTTGTGGTCATTATCTGTAGTCCTATTTGTTTTTTTCTGTTGTGTAGTTGGTTCATTATTTTTAGGTTTCTGTTCTTTTGGAACTTCATTGTTTTTTACTGGTTTTTGATTTTGATATATCGGTTTTGATTTTATCTTTATAAAAAGAAACTTCTTGCTTTTAGTAAAGCCAACCGGTTGCCCAGTTTTTGTGGCGTCAAGTTCCTGCCCTACAGCATTTATGTTATTTTCATCAGGCATTTAAATCCTCTAAATATTCTTATCCCTGCTCTTTTATAGCAATATCTATCTTTTTTAATACCTCCTCTAACCGTTGGTTTCTTATTGTCGCATCTCCAGCTTCTAAAATATGTTTTTTTGCTCTTGAAGATACAAATTCAGATAAACCATCGCATTCCTCCTTTATTACCTCTAAATGTTCTTTATCAAAAACCTTCTCGTCAAGTCCAACGCTTATCTTTTCAAGTTCATCTATCTGATCCTCTGTTGAGAGGTTAATCAAGATAAGCTTATTTTTTCTTAGTGACGGGACGCTGATCTCTTGAATATCGTTAATGACATTTTTTCCTATATCTGTCATTGCTCCTTCAAGCTCCTTTTCAGCATCCTTCATAAATGTCTTTATCATTGACGGTTCTTGATATTTTTTTGTAATTTGGTAATCTGAGTTTTTTGATTCTGGTATTAATAATATTTTATCTATTAATTGTATTGCTAATTCATATTCGTAATCACTAAAGTTTGCTTCTGATTTATCTACAAACGCTTTATTAACATTTATAATTTCATATGTGCCATTACTATTTAAGGAATTTATCTTTTCTATTGCTTTATTATAATCAACTTCTTCCATTCAATCATTTAAATAATTCTTTAGTATAAGTTACATTCTCATTTACTATATCAATTACCTTACTTTGATTTTTATAATAATTGGCTACTATAAATCCAGAGGTGCTTACATCTAGGATCTTGTTCTTTACCATCCAATTTAATATTTTAGCCTTTTCAGCTATATCCTGATTTATTTCTTGGCTTGTGTATCCTCCATAAAGCGCTATGGTTTGACTAAGTCTAGCCATATCTCCTACTCTTAGGAAGATATCATTTCTTATGTCCCATCTAGATAAGACATTCACATCTCCTGAATTGGTCATCTCTCCGAACTCGAGCATTCTTCTTATTCCAAGCCTTCTGTGCCTGAAAAGCGATATTACCGCTCCTATTGAGTTAAGCATTATCTTTGGTATGTCTATTGGAGGGTTTGTCATTCTTATTATAGTATCTTGTGCATTATCTGCGTGCAGCGTTCCATACACGGCGTGACCTGTGTGTATAGCTTCGAAAAGAGTCTCAGCATCGCTTTTAACCCTAATTTCTCCTATAAGCATTATATCAGGCCTTTGCCTCAATGCATTAATCATTAAGTCGTAGAGCCTTACTTCTCCTTTGCCTTCAGGATTGGGCTGCCTAGTTTGCATAGGTATCCATTGCAAAAAGTCCGGCAAGCTAAGTTCTCTAGTGTCCTCAACCGAGATTATTCTTCTATTTGGAGGCATGAACATACTCATAGCGTTAAGAAAACTTGTCTTTCCGCTTGCTGTACCTCCTGATATCAAGATGCTTATTTCGTTTTGTATGCTAAGCCATATCAAGCCTGCAAGATCACTAGAGATTGCCTTATTTGCAATCAAAGCAGGCATGCTCCACGGATTAGTTGCAAACTTTCTTATCGTAATTGTGTTTCCCTTAACAGATATTGGATAAAGTGTAGCATTTACTCTTGAGCCATCAGGAAGTTCCGCATCCATTATTGGCGAAAGATTTGTTATTTCTCTTCCAACTCTTCTACCTATCTGCTCTGAAAGTTCATATATGGAATCTTCAGTACTAAGCTTTACATTTGTCTTACACCAACCATAATCTTTATGGAATATCCATACTGGTTCGCTCGCTGTATTTACCGCAATTTCTTCAAGTTGGTCATCTGCCAAGAGAACTTCTATGTCTCCTAATCCTAAAAAGATATTTGTTATATACGCTAGAAGTGTTTTTTTAGTAGACTCATTTATTCCTGGAAGGAATTTGTCTATTATCGGAGCAGCTGCATCTTCATACTTCCTATTTAGCTCTTTTATATATTTTTCATCCTGTATTCTTGTTTGATCTATTGGAACTAAAGAAAGCAGTTCAGCTCTTAATGACATAAGCAGTATCTTTGTAGCCTCTCCTACGCCTTGATAAGACACTTCATATAATGGCACAAAGCCAGTTTTTTTAGAAAGCACAACGCTGACAAGTAAGCCATTAGCATTTAACTCATACGTTACTGTTTTTCCTTCATCTAATATCGACATAAATCATGCCTTTTATTTTTTTGGATCCTCTGGTGTTTGTGACTCATTAAGATTGTAAAGCCTGTCATTCAATTTTTTAACTTTCTGATCAATATCTTTTGATTTCTTCTCCTTTTCAAGTATATTTTTATACTTTTTGAATACAGTCTCTTTTTTATCTGACTTTATTTTTTTGATATCCTCTGTTAATTCTATGATTTCTTTCTTTATGTTTTCATTTTCAGTAATTATCTCGTCAAGAGTCTGCTTTATTTTATTTACCTCAGAATACATATCCTGTATTTTCTTCATATTTGTAAGCTCTTTATTTATTGTAGCATCAACTGTATCAAATCTTTTTTCAGCAGCATCATAAATTCTGCTTATTTTCTGATTCGCCAATACTGCCTTATCAAGCAATGCGTTTCTTTCCTTTCGTATTTTTATATTCTTTTCAGAAGCCTCTTTTTTATATTCCTCTAACTTTTCAGTATAAACCGATAGTTGTTTTTGTATATTGCCTGATAGCTCATTTAACATGTGCTCTTGTTTCTTGACATTTTCACTGAACTCTATAAGCTTCATTCTGCTATCTGATGTTTTTTTATCAAACTCTCTTATCAAATCGTTCATGCTGCTGCGCATATACGAGGATTTGCTTCTTATATCATCTATAATAGCTCTTGCATTTTTTGAAACAACATCTACGTTTTCAAATGAAAGATACTCCTTGTTAAAATCTGTCGTTCCTTCCTTCAATTGTTCAACTGTGCTATTTATCTGGTTCATATAATTTATTATTTCGTTAATATTTTTAGTGGCTTCAGATTTGAATCCAGCTAACTCGGCAGTTGCTGATTTTATTGCAGGTTCATTATCCTTCAATGTCTTGCTAGCATTCTCCATATACTCTTTAAACTGCTTAATTTTTGAGTTTAATGCATCTATATTTTTTTGTTGAATATTTAAGTTGTCTTCTAGTATTGTGCTTTTTACTTCGTTTAATTTTTTTATCTCATCAATGCCAACTACCTCAGTTGCACCTTGAACAGATTTGTTACTTCCAGTGTATGCTTCGCTTTTATTTATTACAAGCGTGCTAGCGCTCGGACTGACATACATCTTTCCGAGTTTATACGTTATAACTATAAGTTTAGCCCTTTCTAAAACTGTGGACCATTCCAGTACTGTACTTTCACTAACCCCTAATACACTAGCTAACGTCGGAGTATCTACCTCTCCATTTTCGCTAACATAATTAAGTAATGAATCTATACCTGTAACAACGTCCGTTGCCATAAACTCTCATAATGAATAACAAAAGAATACTTATATAGTTTTCCATGAAACTGAATTTTTCTATTGCCTGTATTGTTTATAACTTGTAAGAAATTAATGCATCATTATAAATTTATATTCAGTATAGATAATTAATAATCTGGTGTTTAATTGCTTTTCAAAGAAGTTGCCGAATACTACAAAAAATTGGAATCGGTATCGTCAAGGCTATCAATGATAGATATACTTTCAGAATTGTTTTCTAATTCTTCAAAAGAAGAAATAAAAGATCTTGTTTATATAACCCAAGGCGTACTATCTCCTCCGTTCGAAGGCAAAGAGATTGGCATAGCAGAAAAATTAGCAATGGAATCTTTAGCAATAGCAACTGGCATCGATAGAAAAGCTATAGAAAAAAATTTCAATGTTACTGGAGATTTAGGATCAACAGCAGAAAATATAATAGCAGAATCTAAATTAAAAAAATTCAACTCCCAAAAATTTTCAGTTACCGAAATTTTTGAAATAATGACTAAGATCTCAAAAACAACGGGCCAAGGAAGCAAAGATGTAAAAATCAAACTTCTTGCAAGTCTTATGTCAGATTCTTCACCTCTAGAGGCTAGATATCTGATAAGATTTGCTCTCGGCACTTTAAGGCTAGGTCTTGGAGATGCCACTATACTCGAAGCACTTTCAAAAGCAGTTACCGGTAGCAGAGACTCAAAAGAATTGCTTGAAAATGCTTATAACCTATGCAGCGACCTTGGGAAGGTGTCCAAGGTGCTTTTTGAAGAAGGCATTTCTGGAATATCAAAGTTCAACATAGAACTTTTCAATCCAATACGACCTGAACTTGCAGAAAGGGCAAAGGACTTTGAAGAAATAATGGAGCGAATGAATGGTGTTTGTGCAGTAGAAAGTAAATATGACGGGTTAAGGGCGCAGCTACACATGGATAGAAAAAAAAATAAGCTGGAGATATTCTCAAGAAATTTGGAGCGTATGACTGACATGTTTCCTGATATCTCAAAAAATGCATTTAATGAAATAAATGCGGATAGTATAATAGCCGAAGGGGAAGCTATAGCATACGATGACATTACCGAGGAGTTTCGTCCATTCCAAGAGACTATACAAAGAAAAAGAAAACATGGCATAGAAGAAAAAAGTGCAGAGGTTCCTCTTCATTTATTTCTATTCGATATAATGTATCTTAATGGAAAATCTTTAATGGATACGCCTTACCTTAAACGAAGAGAACTTCTTGAATCTGTGTTGATTAAGCAAAACATGATCTGTCCTTCTGGAATGATACTTTCAAAATCTGCAAAAGAACTCGAACTATTTTTTAATAAAGAAATATCAGAAGGTTTGGAAGGCGTGGTCGCAAAAGATCTGAACTCTAAATATGTAGCAGGGGCTAGAAAGTTTAGCTGGATAAAGATGAAGAGGAGTTATAGAAGTGAACTTTCAGATACGGTAGATTTGGTAATAATTGGTTATTTTCTCGGTAAAGGTTCTAGGACAGAATTTGGTTTAGGCGGATTGCTTGTAGCAACATATAACGACAAAAAAGATATTTTTGAGAGCATAACTAAAATAGGCACCGGCTTTACTGAAAAGCAAATGTCTTTCTTCAAAGACTTATTGGAAAAAATAAAAAGCAGGAAAAAACCTGCAAGAGTAGAATCTGGCGTAGTTCCAGATTTTTGGACAGAACCACTATATGTGATAGAGGTGCGAGCTGATGAGATAACAAGGTCTCCTATGCATATGTGCGGAAAGGAAGAATATAAGCAAGATGAAATAGGTTATGCATTAAGATTTCCAAGGATAGTCAGCGACGGAACAAGAGATAAAAAAGCAGAAGACGCTACAACTACAAAAGAGATATTAGAACTTTTCTCTCTACAAAAAAAGAAACCTCTTGAAGAAAAATAAATTTTATATTTTATTTTTATATTTTGTTAATTAATTTTTATATTTTATTTTTTTTAATTTTCAATTTTTAAAATTTAAAATTTTCAATGTAATTTATCTTTTAAAGGCATAAAAACAGTATTTTTCTACATTAATTCTTCTTTACTGCAGTAAATTTTATTTACTTGGATATATGAATTTTAATAAATAAACGGAATTCCACTATTTCGCTTTTTAACAAAAGATATTTAAACTTATTTATGTTTATTATCTTCAGGCGATCAAATGGTAGATTTTTCCGGAGACCTTTTAGGAAAAAGTGTAGATAACAGCAGTGTGA
>JAJZLO010000036.1 GCA_021803405.1 Microcaldota archaeon
AATAACTCCATACCACATGTATGTATATGGTAATGATCAGTACTTTTCGTCATGTCCTGTAGCCGTGGGCCTTATTTGATTATATTAGTTGTATTTAAATTAAATGAACGCAAAGAAAGCTCACGCCTTTCACTATAGGTATATCACTCAAGTTAAGGTTAATTTGAAAATATTTTTTATTTTTTTATATATTAATTTTTTTTACAGATAAAAAATAATTACTTATGTGGTTTTGAATATGTCGTTTAGGCAGTACTTTAAGAATATAGGTTATAAAAAAAATAGTAAAATACCACTTAATGAAATTATAGAAAGATCTATAGTTATAAATGGTATTACTTTTAAGGTTGAGGTGTTCGAAAGCAATGGAACTTCAATCTCAGCACGCATAAAAAATGAAAGCATGATCATAACCATTCCAAAAAGGCTAAGCAATTCTAAGAAACTTGAAGCTATTGAACGCATAAAGGCTCGTCTGGTGCGCAGGCTAGAAAAGTTTGATGGCACAGAGCTATCACTTATGCAGAACAGCAAGCTCATCTTTAAAGACGGCTCTATTATAACTTTACTTGGAGAAAAATATACTATTTCAATATTAAAAAAAGAGATAAAGACGACTAGGGGAAAGGTAAAAGAAAATAAGCTAGAGATACAAATACCAATATCAATAGGGTCTGATATTGAAGAAGAAGTGATATCAAAGATCTCAAAAAAACTTCTTTCAAGGGCAATACAACCAAAAGCCCAGCAGCTTCTTGAGTCTATAAATAATAATTTTTATAATTATCAATTAAATAAACTGCGCATACACGAGCAGCAAAGGCTATGGGGCAGTTACTCTCGCCACAGTAAAAACATTACCTTAAATCTAAAGCTGTTTTTTGCTCCTACTTTGATAATCGAGTATGTTATAGCCCATGAATTATCGCATATAAAGGTATCTAAACACTCAAAGAGGTTTTGGGATACTGTTGCTATAGCTGTGCCTGATTATAAAGAAAGAAGAAAATGGCTGCGCAAAAACGGAAACAAGCTAGGTTTTGTAGAGCCAATTCCGTATAGTAAATGATATGCTCTATTTTCATACATTTTGTTGAGGCTGAAGTTGTTGAACTACCTCTACAACATTTTCATACTGTGCTAACTGCTCTTTTTTAATGAGTACATCATCAAAAACTCTATTTATCTCTAGGGTTTTTATCTTTGTTATGCTATGGTCCTTTTCGCCATGCTTAAGCTCATCTAATTTTATGAAGAACCATCCCTTACCATTCATTCTCCATGCAATATATGTGGGAAATTTGGTGTTCTGCTCCCATTCATAAAGTTTTGCATATGCTTCATGATCTATACTTAACCTATTCTTCTCCCATGCTTTGCACTCAAAAGATAGGCATATTTTATCCTTTATTGCTATTATGTCTGGTCCAAGCGCATTAACTCCTGAGCCTGCGCTTCTTAGCACAGAGTAGCCAAGACCGTAAAATCTATTCAATAGCTCTCTTTCGCTGCGTGCTCCCTTTATGTATCTGTGCAGATAATCGCCTAAGAACTCTTATGCAGCAAAACTATTTATTCCTTCTTTACAACAAATAAGAAACTTTGGTACTACTTTAAATTGAATAAAATCAAAAAATCTTTTGATCTATTTTGCATTATTCGGTAAATTTTATTAATGGTATCTCCATTTCTTCCTTTGACATGCCTCCATGGCTGCCAAAAAGCTCCCTATCCTTTTCTTTTTGGTATGGATACTTATAAATAAAATAATTATTATCTGTGGGTATTATAATGTGGCTTCCAAATCTATACCTTAATCTATCCAAAACTCCTCTACTTCCAAAAACTCCCTCCTTTATTGCGTCTTCGGAGTTTAATAAAAGGTACTTTCCTTTAAATCGTCTATCCAGTTCTTCAGTAAATTTATCTTCCATCTCTGGAATTACAGATACAAATGCTGCTCTAGAACAACCCCATGGTACACTGTTCATATAACTAACAAGTTTATCTGTTCCATATATCATTGAAACATGTTCTTTTTTAAATGAAACATGTCCATGGTCTGCAGTTATTAACAGGCTCCATCCATGCTCTTTTATCTCTGGAAGAAGATGGGTTGCTATATCCTCAAGCAAGTACTTCATCAACTCCTTTGCTTCTGCTGAGCTTTTTGAGTATACATGCTGCGCATGATCTATTTTATCTAAATATCCATATATCGAAGTGGAGTTTTTGTTTCTAATCAGTTTTCTTAATTGTATGAAAAAATCTCTCTGTGAGATATACTCCTTGAACTTGTTGCCTAGTTTTTTAAAATCAAGTACACTGCTGTTCTTTTTAAAGACCATTTCATCTTGCAGATAGGAAAAACCAGGGTTTTTTCCAAGTTTCTCTACATTTTTCATCTCTGGAAACAATGTATATGTATCGGGCATTGAGAGTTCACGTTCTGTTACTCCCCAACCTTTTTCAAATACATTCATCATCTCTCCATATTCTCTTACTGGTATGGGGCTTCCTACTATTCCGTGCTCTCCAACAAAAAGTCCGCTCTCCAAGCTGGTTATTACCGTTGGTGTATAAGAAGGAAAAACGGTACTTATCTTACTTATTTTTGCTTCACCAAAGGCCTTTGACAATATACTATCCTTTTCTATTACCTCATTTAACAGATCAAATCCTAATCCATCAATAAGCAACAATATGCTTTTATCTACTTTTCCTATTAATTTTCCATTTCCTGCGGCAAACTCATTAAAAACCTCCATATTGCTGTTCTTAAAGTCTGGAAACAAAAGCCCTTTATCTTCAAGCTCAGTTTTTAAAGTACTCATAAAAAGACCTTTTCAAGGAACATACTCTTTTAGTAGTATAGCTTTATTAACTTTATTGTTTATAAATTAAATGTAATAAGTTGCACTAACAGGAATGAGTAAATGTCTTACGATATAAATTTCACGCTAATTTACTTGGAAAAGAGCTTTTCACAGCTCCGTACTGTATAGTTGTAGCTTTGCATTTGTGATCAAAGTGAAGCACATCAGAAAGGAGTTACATAGAAGACGCATTGTAGAGAACATGCTGCTTACTTTTAAGTCTTCTTTTGTAATAGTTGAGGGAAAGCACGATATAAATGCTCTAAAACAATTGGGCATATCAGCACATACCTATGAAAGTGTAATGAGAAGTGTATATGTGCCTAAAGAAAAGGTGGTTATTCTAATGGATCTTGATAGGCGAGGCATTGAGAAGGCAGAACTTGCCTCAAATGCGCTTTCATCAGTAAACTTGCCTGTTGATATAACAACTGGAAGATCATTTTTAAAGATGCTAAACACTGTTCACGTAGAAGGAGTACTTGCTCCTATAGAGCAGTTATTTGAAATGTAAATAAAATAAAAAACAAAAAAAACAAACAAAATGTGATATAAATGGCAAAAACATATTTGGACATAGTAAAGTACATGGTGGAGGCAAAGTTCTCCATAAGCGGTATGGTAGATAAGCCCGATATAATAGGGGCGGTATTTGGTCAGACCGAGGGCCTTTTAGGAGATGATTTAGATTTAAGGGAGCTTCAAAAGAGTGGAAAGATTGGTAGAATAGAGATAGATTTTCAACAATCAAATAACAAGAGCTTTGGAAAGCTTTTCTTACCTGCATCATTAGATAGGATAGAAACCTGTATTCTTGCAGCAGCTGTAGAATCTGTTGATCGAGTAGGTCCGTATGAGGCACAGTTCTCAATAGAAAAGGTAGAGGATACACGTTCAGAGAAGCGCAGAAAGATATTGACAAGGGCAAAGGATCTTGTCAAGTTGCTTCTTAACACCGAGATACCTGATAGCAGGGAGCTAAGCGAGATGGTTCAGTCAGAGGTAAGAACCAGCGAGATAATCTCATATGGTCCTGAGAATCTTCCGGCAGGTCCTGAAGTAGGAAAAAGTCCAGAGCTTGTTGTAGTAGAGGGAAGAGCAGACGTTCTTAATCTTTTAAGAAATGATGTTACAAGCGTAATAGCGGTAGGAGGCGCAGCTGCGGTTCCAAAAACTATAATAACCCTTTGCAGAGAAAAGGAGGTAACTGTTTTCTTAGATGGAGATAGGGGCGGAGATATGATTCTAAAGAACATCTCCTCTGTTACTGATGTAGATTATGTTGCAAGAGCTCCTGATGGAAAGGAGGTAGAGGATCTAACCAGAAAGGAGATAATCAAGGCAATGCGAACCAAGATACCTATAGATCAGTATCATCCTGGCTTTAAGCAAAGGCAGGAGCAGAAACAGGAGCGTGAGAGGGAAAGGCCTCAAAAACAGCAACAAGAGTATGATAGCTCTGACAAAGAGCCTGCACAAGAGCGCGAGTCTTACTCTACTCAAACTCAGTTCTCTCAAAGACCAAGTAGCTCAAATACGCGTGTTGAAAGACGTGAAAAGCAAGAGCAAGAGCAAAGCCATCCACGTACGTTTATGCAAGATCAAAAAGAGCAGCATAACAACAACTCAAATATGAGTAGCAATAATTCAGAGCCAAGCAGGCAGAGCCAAGAAGTAGAGCATCAAAAACCTGCTTTGGAGACAATGGTCCTTACCGAGTATCTTACTGGGTTAGATGCACTTTCAGGAAGCCTTCGCAGTAGACT
>JAJZLO010000032.1 GCA_021803405.1 Microcaldota archaeon
GATGTAATTGTAAGGTCGAAAACAGGCAGTGGTAAGACATTAGCTTTTCTAATGCCAGCATTAAGCAGGGCGTACTCTAATCAAAAAGGTACAACTCTGGTTCTTGCTCCTACGCGAGAGCTAGCTCTACAGATTTCTACTGTAGCAGAGAAGCTAAAGCCTAGAGGGTTTGGAATAGCCACCGTTTATGGTGGAGCTTCTATGAATGTGCAGATAGATGCGCTTTCAAGAAATCCAAGGCTTATAATAGGCACTCCTGGAAGAATAATAGATTTAATCAAGAGAAACGCACTTTATTTATACGAAATAAGCACTGTTGTAATAGATGAAGCAGATACAATGCTTGATATGGGTTTCATAGAGGATGTTGAGTATATACTTTCTGAAACTCCTAAAAACAGGCAAGCACTTCTTTTCTCAGCAACAATGCCTGATAAAATAGTTAAAATCTCGCATAATTATATGCATGAGCCTATAATGTTGAAAATAGGCGAGGATGAAGGTCTCACGGTAAAGAAGATAAAACATCTTTACTTCATAGCTGACGGTTCAAGAAAGCTCGAGGCTCTTTTAGCTTATATAAATGAACATAATCCAAAGAAAGCAGTAGTATTTCTAAAAACAAAAAGAGAAGCAAACTTAATTCATCATTTTCTTAGGAAAAATAATTTTGATGCTATGCTTCTTCATGGAGGTTTAACGCAGTCAAAAAGAGAGCAGTCGTTAAGCAATTTCAGGAAAGGAGTCAGATTTTTAATAGCTACAAATGTTGCTGCAAGAGGAATAGACGTAAATGACATAACAGATGTTATAAACTTTGATGTTCCTGACGATCCATTCGTATATGTGCACAGAGTGGGAAGATCTGCAAGAATGGGAAAAGAAGGAAAGGCATTTACTATTGTAAATCGGCAGGAAAAGAATATAATAGAAGATATAAAGTACGTAGCAAAGATAAATATAGAGCTAATAAATCTAGATACATATTCATACAAAGACATAGTTATGAACTTTTTGAAGGACGAACGATCAAACAGAGAACGTTTTAGCGATGATCGAGGCGGACGCAGGTTTGGTGGAAATAGAGGTCATGAAAGAGGAGGATTTAGACGCGAAGGAGGCTCAAATCGAGAAGGCTACAATAGAGAAGGCCGAAACGACCAAAGAAGACCCTCGCATGGAAACTTCAGGAAAAGAAGAAACAACGATGAAAATAACAACTATGGCAGAAAGTTCAAACCCTTCAACTAATCTTAATAACTCTCTACGGTCACGGTTAATAATGCTTGGTTTAAGTATATAGGTTACTGCTTCTACTCTTCTTTAAAGATACTTTTTTCTATCATATCCTTAATTTTTTCCGGTTGATAAGAAAGTTTTATTAATTTAGTATGCCCTCTAATTCCCTTACCTGATTCGTGGCTTATTATTATGCCCTGCATCTCCAAGTCAGCTATATATCTTCTATACAACCTTGTTGTTTTAACATCTTTATGCAATGATTCTACTAAAGAGCTGTACCTTCCATATATCTCTCCGCTTAGCAGAAACGACTCATTATTTTCATCCAGTTTTTTATATCTCCCTCCTGTTATGGACATCAATGCTATTGCATAGACTATGAGCTTCTGATGCTCTGGAAGTGTCCCTATGACCTCATAAGCTATCTCTTCTTCGGCGAACTTTGAAGCCTCTGTTATCTCATCAACTCCTATATTTTTTTGTCCTTTGTTTTCTGCTATCTCTCCGGCCTTTGAGATTATTTTTAATGCCAATCGTGCGTCGCCGCTGTCCTTTGCAGCAATTGCGGCCGCGAGATTTATACATGCAGGATCTACTACATTAGGCTTAAAGCCATAATCTATCCTATCCTTTATTATTGCGGCAAGCTCTGATGAGTTATAAGGAGGGAATACAAACTCGTTTTCATAAAGAGTAGAAAGACTCCTCGGATCTAATGCTTCTTTAAAGGAGATCTTGTTAGATACGCCTATTAACGTTACGCCTCCTGATTTTATATCGCTATTAGATCTTGTTAGCGTATAAAGTAGATCATCTAAGTCTCTTACAATATCAAGTTCATCAAGAACAACAACAAGAATCTTGCCATCCTCTTCTATCCAGCTTATAAGCTTTTCATAAATATCTGTTATTCCATACCCTCTCTTAGCATATTGTGGTATGTGATCGCTGGCTATTTTACTTAAAACTCTATATCTTGAGTTATATATTCTGCAGTTTATGTAGGTTATCTTTGCTTTTATTATTGGAAGTTCTTTTACCTTATCCACCACATATTTTATACATGAGGTTTTTCCTGTCCCTGTTTTTCCATATATAAAAACATTTCTTCCTCTCTCGCCTCTGAGCGAAGGAGTTAGAGATTTTTCTATCTCACTTATTTGCCTATCCCTAAAAAGAAGATGCTTAGGAACATAATGTGGTGAAAGAACCTCTCTGTTTGCAAAGATGTCTGAATCCTTGAACAAATCTGCAAATGGTTCTGGCATAAACTCAACCTACTATCTGTTTTACTATTTTAATATACTCCTCTTTTATTTCTTTATCTTGCATGGCAGGTATCTTACCTTCATCGCTCAACGAACCAAAAAGTTCATTGTTTTTAACTGCTCCTAGAAACTGCACCCCTAATGTATTAGCTACCTCTATGCCTCCTTTTGGGGTGTTTCCAGACATATTTTCTACTATACCTAGTATAGAAACTCCTAATCTTTTAGCCATCATACCAGAGCGCACCGCGTTTATTGCGGGTATGTGCTGCGGCGTTGTAACAATAACAAAACCCTTAAGGTCCAATAACTGTATTATTGAAAGGGGAGCATCTGAGGTTCCCGGAGGTAAGTCTATTATAAGATAATCTATTTCACCCCACTCTGTATTTTCTAAGAACTCCGCAACCATCTTGCCTATCATGGGCCCTCTCCATATTATTGGTTTTTTATTATCATCAACAAACATGGCAGTGGAAAGCACCTTTATACCATCTTTTTCAAAAGGCTTTATTGGGTATTCTCCAGGCGCTTCATAATTTATCCCTAAAAACATACAGACATTTGGACAGTCTATATCGGCGTCAAGAAGTCCTACTTTATATCCAAGTTCTTTAAGTGTAAATGCAATATTTACTGCGGTGGTCGTTTTTCCTACGCCTCCCTTTGCGCTGTATACTCCTATCTTATTTTTTATTCCAGATAGTTTTTCTTTTAATTTTTTTCTTTGTTCTATTACCTTAAGTATTGATGGATGTGCTACTGCTACCTTAGCGTCGCCTATCTGCGCCTCTTCTACTATTATATCACCTATTATACTAATTCCTTTGTTAATATATTGTTTTTGCAATGAAAATTAGAACAAGATATACGAATTAAGTATATTATGATTAAACTCAATTAAACTCAAAAAATGCTCAAAATATGGGTTTGTAAAAAATAAAAAGATAAAAAAGAAAAGATTATTTCAATTATTGGTGTAGAAATCTAAAAAAACAGAAAAATTTAATTATTTTTTAATTTTTTTTTGTTCGCCTTCCATTGTTTTTGTTCGTCTTTTATTTTTTTACATTCTTTAATTATATATGAAGCTCCTCCAATAAAACCCAACGCCACTCCACTTATTATGAATATATCGCTGCCTACATGTAAGGTCTCTAAGAATGTTTTGTTATTTATTGTGGCATTTATTGTATTGATGGGATTTCCTTTTGGTGTATTTATTAAATCAAAAAACCAAGATGCAGCTCCTGTAACTATTGGCATTCCAACTCCCCAAAGCACTAACTTCGTTCCGTCAGAAAATTTCTCTGAAGGGAAACTTTCAGAAACCACCTCGGAGTCTCTTTTAGCCTCTTTTAATACATTAATTCCGTCAAATAAAGTTGTTAATAAAAATCCTAATCCTGCCGTTGCGATTCCTATCTTAGGTAAGGCCTCTATGGCAATAGGATCAACATATTGTTTATTAGCTATCATTAAGCCTGTTACTGCTACAGTTCCCACTGCAACATTTTTGAAATCTTTTATTTTAATTGCCATAAAATCATATATAAACTTGATTTTTAAATATATATTATTATGTATTTAAATAAATGAAAATTAACTGTTGTTTATAACTCTTTGTATTTTCTCCCTTTTTACAATACAATAAAAAATAAAGAAAAGTTAAATGTTTTATCCTTCAACTACCTGTTTTACTGCTTGTTCATTTAATGATATTACTCCTACTTGCAAAAGTACTTTTCCTCCTATTATTGCGGGAGTTATGCTTTCTGTAAGCGTTATGTTCATCTGCCCATTGTTTATCGATTCACTCAATTCGGTTATAATTTTTAATGCTGTTCCAGTGGCTCTAGGCTCTGCAATCCCTCTTACTGTATCCTTTAATGTTGATATCTTTTCTTCATCCTTTTTTTGCTGCTCTTCATTACTCCTAAATACAGCTATAAGAGCGGTTTCAGATAATGACAATTTATCTTCGGTTTTAGAA
>JAJZLO010000029.1 GCA_021803405.1 Microcaldota archaeon
GCCTTTGAAAGTTTTTCTTCCATGTACCTTGAGATTCTCCTTTTTATTATAAGATCCGATATAAACTTTCTTTCTACTACCACAAAATTCACTCATTTACTTTCTTTGTTTCTTGAACATCAGTTTTCTTTGATTCCGAAGAAGGCTTTGGTTGTTCAGCATGCTTTTCATGTTGTTTTTCTTTATCCGCCTGTTTTTCAGTTTTTGAAGTTATTGCTTTTGTTTCTGCTTTGTTTTCTGTTTTTTGTTTCTCGTCATTCTTTTTCTTATTTTCTTTGTTTTTCTTTGTAACTGAAACAAGCTCTACAGACTCTAATTTTTTTGAGATGTTTGATTTTTTACCTATGAAGTACTTCATGTTTTTAGTAAGCAATTTTTCATCTGGGCTTCCTAGAATTATCTCTATTTTAGAGTACTCTATGTCGCTATGCATTAATGCTGACCTTCCATACATTCCCCTTCCCCATGCAAGACCTCCTTTTGATGGCTGTCTTCTAACGATATGTGTCTTATTCGCACTTGCATGTAAAACTATTAGATCATCGCCTGGAAGTGCTTTATTGTTAGCGTTTGCTATTGCATTAAGCAGTGCAATTCTTACCTCTTTTGCAGCTTTTATAGGATACTTTCCTTTTCTACCATGCAGTTCATGCCTTGCACCCATATGTTTATTGTGCCTCTTATAAGGTATAGGCATCTCCATTCTTGAAAGTTTTTCTGTGAGTGCTACAGCACTGCTAGCCTTTAGATATCTTACAGCGTCACACACGGCGCCTAAATCCTTATAGCTTACATTAAGCTCATCGCGATAAGAAAATGCAAGACCTTCATTGTCCATTTTTACATTAAATGAATACTTCATTACTTCACCTCTAAGAACTTGCTTCCTCTTGTTGCCCTAATTCCAGGTGCAGAGTGAAGCACACGCTTTGTGCTGAATGAGAACTCGCCAAGCCTATGGCCAAGCATCTCTTCTGTTATTACCATGTCCTTGAACTCCTTACCATTATATATACCAAAACGTAGACCTACCCAGCTTGGAAGAATAACAGCTTCACGTATATGAGTCTTTATTATCTTATCACTTTTTTCCTTTATATGCTCATTTACCTTCTCTATAAGCTCCTTGTATTCATGACCCATACGCTTTATAGCCCTTCTTTGACGAGAAGTAAGCATCTCTGAAAACTTTTCATTGTTAAGCTTTCTTATATCCTCTATGCTTTTTCCTCTAAATGTATATACTCGTGCCATTAAATCATCTCTTTCTTCTTCCTACCCTTCTTGCTGCTATGTGACCAACCTTTGCTCCTGGAGGTGCATTTCTAGAGGTCATACTTGATGCTCCCTTATGATGCTGCTTTCCTCCAAAAGGATGATCGACAGGGTTTGACTTGACGCCCCTATTAGTAGGCCAAGTCCTATTAACTGCATGTTTAATATAAAAGTTCTTTCCTGCCTTCATTATAGGCTTTGCTTTTGCTCCGCCTCCTGCTACAGCACCTATTTCAGCTCTGCAGTCAGGACTTAAATCCACATTTTTCTTTGAAGGTAATGAAACGGTAACGGTGTTTTGATTATGTGCAACTATAGTTGCAAAACTTCCTGCTGCGCGAGTGAGTTTTCCACCATCGCCAGGAAATGATTCTATATTGTATACAGGCATACCGTCTGGTATTTCCCCTAACTTTAATATGCTCCCTAAGGTTATATTTGCTCCTTGACCCTCTTCTATTTTATCTCCTAACTTTATACCTTCAGGTGCAATGAGTATTGATTCGGTATAATCATCATATCTTATCTTCATCAATGGCGCAGTATGTCCTGGATCATCTATGAACTCGACAACCTCACCCATGACTTTACTGTTAAGTGTTCGTTTAGGAAATACAACATCAGCCTTAAAGTGATTAACAGGTTTCCTGTAAACATTACTTCCTTTTCCTCTTCTTTGCTGTCTAAGTTTTTTTCCCATTTATCTCACCTTACACCAATTTGAGCTTTTTAGCTATCTCAGAAGCAGGATACTCCTTCTTAAGCCTTATATAAGCTCTTTTAATGTTATTCGGCTCTATTACTGTATTAACCTTTGCCACCTTTACCTTGAAGGTGCTTTCAAACTCCTTCTTTATAGACTCTTTTGTTGAGTCGTAAGAAACTACATATATTATTGTGTTCTCTTTCTCAGTGATATTTAATGCTTTTTCTGTTGCTATAGGATATTGAAGTGCCATGTTATCAACTATTTTTCATTTTTTGCAAGTGCCTCGTCTACCGATTCTACAGCGTCCTTTGTCCATATAGCAAGCCTTGGAAGACCGCCAGGTGCAAGCTTGTTTACAGTCAATGAATCCACACTGCAAACATCTACACCAGGTATATTACGGCCTGCCTTTTCTATCTTTAATGAGTTTTTTGCAACTATCAGTATTGATTTCCTAAAACGCCTTTTGTTTGAACTTCTTGACAAACCTTTCCTTAATTTAGGCGTATGTGATTTTTCTATATCTACAAAAAGACCCAATTTTTTAATAACTGAAATTAACTCTTTGGTTTTTGAAATATCTTCTATCTTATTTTCTAAAACCAAAGGCATTCTCATCTTACGTCCAAGATGGTGCTTTTTTTCTATAAGATCCACCTTTGTTGAACCGGCTATTGCAGATTTTATAGCTTTTATATACTCTTTTTTATTTATTTTTTCTTCTATTATCTTTTCTATTTTATGAGGATGTGCTCTTTTTCCTTTTACGCTGGAAGGTATTCTTCTTACATCTCCCATTGCTCCTGCTCCAAGTTTCTGCCTTGGCCTTATTGCTATACCCATATGTCTACCTCTTCGGTAGCCGCTATACTTACCAACATATACTGCAGTCGTATTAAGACCTGCCATTAAGTAATGACCTTGTGGCTGATATTCTTTGGTATGTTCGCTGAGTATTGCCCTTTTGATTAGATCCTCTCTAAACTCAGTATCAAATAGCATAGGTAGGGTAACCTTGCCAGAAATTTCTCCATTGATATTATAAATATCTGCTTCCATAAAACTCACTGTTTAGATTCCAAAGATGTATAGACTATCTGTGGTTCTTTTACTTTTGTAGTATTTCTTACAGCTTTTCTAATACGTATAAGCCTCTTTGCGGAGCCTGGTATACTTCCATCAATAATTATAAAATCATTCTTTATTGGACCATAATTAGTAAAACCGCCTTTTATATTTATGGATTTTACATCCTTCTCAGATCCTATCTTTATAACTCTTTTATTTATCTCTGTCCTATAATTGTAACCTTTATGTCCTGAATGTGGAACTGTATAGAGAACCTTTGGAGGATGCCACGCGCCCAATGTACCAACGTGCCTGACCTTACCTGTTGCCTTTCTATACTGTCGTGAAACACCAAATCTTTTTATAACTCCTGCCCAGCCTTTACCTTTTGAAATGCTTGAAATATCAAGATACTCTCCGGTCTTTATAAAGTCATTTATCTTTACCTCCTTCCCTAGAAATCCTTCTATAAATGAAAGTTTTGCTTTGTTGTCAGCTCCGCCTACTGGAACCTCAAACCTTAACACTCTTTTATTTCCAAACTCTAGAGAACCAGCATCCAAGTATGCAAGAGCCGTTATATCAAAAACTTCATCTATCTTTGATTTGAAGGTTTCGAGATTATTATCTTTAATGGTTTTTATCCCTACATTCTGCGCAATTTTTTGGTCATATACTTCTCCAAGTATCTCTTTGTATAAATATCCAATTTTATAGAATCTTATTCCATATATGTGAACCTTTGGAATCTCAAGCACAGTTACGGCTCTTGAAACCTCGGTCCCTTTAGCAGGAGATTCACTATCATCAATCATAATAACATGTGTCATGCCAGCTTTGAATCCGACAAATCCCAGAAAAGATGTTTCAGTGGTATTAGCGAAGGTTCTAACTCTAGGAAGTAACTTCTTTGCGCGTCTATGTGGCCAATACTCTAGCGATCCTTTTCTCATTTTAAAACCTTTAAAGTTGTTTTTTATCCACGTCTGGAATTACTTCCGAGACCGTGTTTATAATTTTTAATTTTCTTATTGTGCTGCCTATTGAAGACAACAAAGTCTTTGAATCCTTTGCAATTATTTTTATCATTATGCCTTTTTTAACTTTCTCTATATTTGTAACTGAGTCTTTATACTCTTCAACTTTGCCTAATACCGAAAGATACTCTGAATTATCATTTAATTGAATATTAAGCGTTGCGGTTGCCATGAAATCATATTTTTATTCCTCTCTGGGCTGATCTTACACTAGGCCTCGAGATTATTGTTGTTTTTCCTTTGTGTAGCAGTCCTCTGTGTTTTATTCCTGAGCTGGTTAATCCTCTAAATGCCCTTCCTTTTGAACTTACAAGATTTCTATAGGATAAATCAGAAAGTATGGCGGGATTAGCTCTATCCACA
>JAJZLO010000030.1 GCA_021803405.1 Microcaldota archaeon
CGGACAATTAAAGATTCGCCTTGGCCGGGATTCGAACCCGGGTCACAAGCGTGACAGGCTCGTATGCTAGACCGCTACACTACCAAGGCATGTTGCAAATATATTGTTACAAAAGGTATTTATATATATTAAACAAAAATGTAAATGTTAAGTTTTAATATGTATTTTCTTTTCGATTAATTTTTGAAAAGTTAAAAACTAAATGATTTAACAAGTAGTTGGGATAAATGAGAGCTAGAAGATTTATGAAAGGATTTAAAGACACAAGCAATAGTCCTAATGGTACCAATATGCCTAATAATAAAGCTTTACATAGGCACAATACCGTTCTAAAAGGCGTATATAGAAAAGAGAGTAAGGTTTCTAGTAAAGATGAAACTATAAAAAATGATCAAACTGACAGTTCTAAAACCGATTCAGATGTAGAGACATTGGTTTTTAGGCCTGGCGTTAGAGTAATAATAGATATATAAATCAAGTAAAAACAAGTAAAAACGCATAAACAGAATGTTTATTAAATATTCATGCTGTATTATATTAGCTTACGAGCTATGCATGCTTGTTTTGATATTTAGGTTTTAGTATGGACTATACACGATTCGAGAAGACAAGAATAATAGGTGCAAGGGCGTTACAGCTTGCCTACGGTGCGCCGCCTTTGATAGAAGTACCATCTGGAGTTTACGAACCTCTTCAATTAGCAGAACTTGAGTTTGATAAAGGTGTAATACCAATAGTGGTACTGCACGAAAAACAATGAGCGTGTTTTTTTGGATAATAATTATGATATAATTGTAGCAGGAGGCGGCATTGCTGGTTCATTAGCTGCTGCTGCGGCTGCAAAGAAAGGCTCCAAGGTTGTAATGCTTGACAGAAATAGCGAAGATCAGGTAGGTAAAAAGACTAACTGGGGCTGGGTATGCGGAGATGCCGTAGCTAAAAGTCACCTTGATTTTGTTTCAAAACAGATAGATTTAAAGTTTGGAGATCCAGAGCTTGATTTAAAGGTTGATGGCGTATATGCGTTCAGTCCTGATCTTGAGCATAAATTCTTATTCGATGGAGAAGGATATAGCCTTGATAGGCCTAAGCTTGCTAAAAAACTTTCACAATATGCTATAAAGCAAGGTGTTGAGTATGTGTCTAAGTTTAATGTTGAGGGTCCAATAATAGAGGATAATAAGGTAGTTGGTATATACGGCAGGGATGGAAAGAACGAGCAGGTCAAGTTAAAAGCAAAACTTGTAATAGATGCGTTAGGCATAGCAAGCATGTTACGAAGAAAACTACCTGTAAATGATTATATTGAAAGAGAGGTAAGCACCGACGATATAGAATCAACAGGAAGATATATCTTCAACTTTGAAGCTACTCATGAAGATAAAAGATATTATGATCCACACAACGCATTAATACATTTAAATCAGGTTTTAGCTCCTGGTGGATATGGCTGGGTCTTTCCAAAACGCGGCAACAGAATGAATGTAGGTCTAGGTGTTGAGAAAAAAAGTTTAGAGATAAGAAATAGCAAGTTGAACAAAAAAGACACACTTCATATGTTAATAGATGAGTATGTTAAATGGGTACCTTTAATAAAAAGTACATCATTAGATGAAACTGATTCTAATGGGAAAGGATACTGGTCAGTTACAGTAAGAAGACAGTTCGATAGTTTGGTATATCCTGGATACTTAGGCGCTGGAGATAGTATGGCAATGCCTAATCCAATAAGTGCAGGAGGGATAGGTCCTGCTATGGTTGCTGGAGTTCTTGCCGGAGAGGTTGCTGGGGATGCAGTAGCAAAGAAAGATACCTCACTTGAGTCTATATGGGATTATAATATCAGATATAATAACGATTATGGAAATAAAACCGCTGGACTTGAGGTTTTTAGAGTATATCTGCAATCGATGAACAATGATCTTATAAATTATGGAATGGCTCACTTCCTAACAGAAGAAGAAGCAATAGAGATAAGCTATGGAAGAATACCTAAGCTAACTCTTAGAAGTACATTCAACAAGATACTTAGCGGCATAAGTAATATAAATGCATTCAGGAACCTGCTTTTTGTCGTTGATAAAATGAAGACTCTCAACGATATTTATCATCAGTATCCCAACTCTCCAAAGGAGTTCGGAGCATGGAAAGCAAAGGTATCTACAGAGATGTCTGGAGTTAAGGAAAAGTTCAAGCCTAATCCTGTGTGATTACTTAAAAATTTTTAGAATTGTCCTGCTGTGCTGGTATCCTGTTTAGTTTGCGTACACTGAGTATGCCTTTGATGGTAATTATCGTAACTATGCCCCCAAGTAATATTGGTATCAGAGCTATAAATACTTCGTTTAACCCATTTCCTCCGGTCTCAAGAACTGACTCAGAGGGAGCGTTTGGATTATAATGCACAGGTACTGTACTGTTAATTGGATACTTGGCAACCTCTAATGTAGCATATGTGGAATCGTTGCCTGACAAAATATGGCCTATTGATATAGTGTTTTCAGTGTAAGAGACTGCATCTACTGTATAGTTGTATATGATGTTGGGTCTAAATGCTAGGTAGCAGTATTGACCGGTTTTTGTGGAAGAACAAGCAGTGAAGTTTGTTATGGTTGAAGATATTATAGTTCCTTGCACAGTGGGCCAGCTTGTCGTTGCTGCTCCCTGCATATAAATTGATATCTGGACATAAAATATGTAAAATCCTATACATAAAAATAGTATTCCTACGAACAACACTACAATTGACTTTATATCGGCCATATTATCACATAGATTAGATAAACGAGAGAGATAGCCTGTCTGCTATTGGAAGAGACTTGAGAAATCCAACAAACTGGTCATTGAAGTTCACTTTACTGAAGAGAATTTTGGCATCATACCAAAGCACTAACGGAGCGCCATTTTGCATTGTAAAATTTATGATTCTATTACCAGTATGTACTACTACTTTTTTAATATCCGAGTAGTCAAGTGAGCATATCTTTTTGCTTAGATAATTTGCAGTGGTGTTTGGGTCTGTTATTATGCTTCTTTTGTTTTGATCTTTGGATAGTTTTTCTATCAGTTTTTCATAAAACATTACATCAAAAACCACGTTAGTGCCATAATTTTGAAGGAATTTTGACGAGTCTGATGCCTGTTCTATATCTCTTAACTTCCCACTCATTATTGCTGAGATATCATCTTTTGCATCTGTTATGATTATCTGTGTATCTGTAAACACGAGGTTGTAGATTCCAGAATCAAGATTACCTAATGCTGTATTACCAACATTCTTCATGTACATATTCATGATATTGATATGTGCTTTGTATTGCTCATATTGCATGTAAAGCACATATGGCACAACGCCAAATATTTTTGTTTCTGTCATTTAATTACCTAATTTTTAACTGTGGTGGGTCATTCCAAAATTGGTAGAATTGACAATAGTTGTAGATAGTGTATCGGTATTAGGACAGCCTATTCCGCTAAAGGTTATTGTATATCCATTACCAGTTATGCCGTTGCATGTTTGCGATGAGTTCATTCCGCTTTCTATTGCTAATACATTTTTGTAAAGTTGATTAGATTGGTTTGTTAGTATTACATACTCTTCCGCAGCGACATTCTGTGTTCCTGTTGTAATATTTCGGAAAATCATGTCTAAAGAAGCGTTGCCATACGAGTTTATACCCCAATGATTAAGTACAATGCTGTAGTTAATACCCCCAATATTAAGACCTTGCAATTCACTAAAGAATGTAAAGTTTATATTGCCTACGAGGTGCTCCGCCTGGCTATGCGTAATCAACATATTCAATGGATTGGTGTACTGCACACTATTTGCACCAACAACGCTAAAACCAAGGACAGATATAATAGTTAAAGATAATATTTGATATAATTTCATATACTTACCTATTTGATTAAATGTGAACTATTGTATTATTATGTGTTTTGCCTTGTAACTTATATTTTGAAATAACGTATTTTTCCATCAAGGTCATAAACCTTAATCTTTTTGAAGTCAAAAATATTATTTCTTAATACTGGAATAAACTCCTTCACTTTAGATATATCCATCCCTGAAAGTATATCATTA
>JAJZLO010000035.1 GCA_021803405.1 Microcaldota archaeon
TAGACATCAAGACGTTATACTCAACAGAAGAGGTGCTGAATACATGCTCAAGGTTTCCAAATTTGTAGACCAGATGCTAGAAGAGTTATACGGCATGAAAAAATACTATAACGCAAATAACACCAATGACCTAATAGGCAAACTAGTCATAACACTCGCTCCGCATACCTCATGTGCTGTTCTGGGCAGAATAATAGGATTTACAGATGCTGTAGTCGGATTTGCACATCCGTATACAATATGCGCAAGAAGAAGAAATTGTGACGGTGACGAGGATACAACCATGCTGCTGCTTGATGCTCTGATAAACTTTTCCAAAGAGTTCCTCCCAGTTACCGTTGGAGGTACAATGGACACTCCGTTAATATTAACAACAAATGTAAAGGTGGAGGAGGTTGATGATGAGGTGCATACAATGGAGGTGGTTGAGAAGTACCCCATTGAATTATATGAAAAAAGTTTTGCATATGCAAGCCCTTCCGAGGTTAAAATACTGCGTGTTGTGGATAAGATAAATACCGACAAACCAGCAGAAGGAATATTTTTTACTCATGAAAGTTCAATTAACGTTTTACAGGGCTCGCCTAAAAGGACTCTTTACACGCAGTTAAAGAGCATGCAGGAAAAGGTTGATGCTGAGTTTTCATTGATGGATAAGATCTATGCCATAAACAAACGTGACGCGGCTAGAAGAGTTATAACAAGTCACTTCATACCGGATCTTATAGGTAATTTGCACTCTTTTTCAAAACAGGTTTTAAGATGTTCAAGCTGCAACGCAAAGTACAGGCGTATTCCACTGTCTGGAAAGTGTACTAAAGATGGAGGAAAACTACTGCTAACCATCTCAAAAGGAGGTATAGAAAAGTATCTTGAGATGGCAATAAACCTTGCTGATAGATATGATCTTGACCCTTATATAAAACAAAGATTGAAGTTGATTAAAGAGGAAATAGAGGAGTTATTTGTTGGTGAAAGTATAAACAGCAATGGAATAAAGCAGTTCAATCTAAGCAAGTTTATGTAATTTTTTATTCTCTTTTTTTATAGCCTCTTCAAAAATATCAAGACCTTCTTCAAGATGTTTTTTAGATATCGTTATAGGAGGTATTATCCTTATGACCGAGTTGCCAGCAGGAAGCAGTATAAGGCCGTTTTGAAAGCAGTCGTTGAGCAGCGCTTCACGCTCCTTTATTGCAGGTTCCTTTGTTTTTTGGTTAGTAACTAACTCCACACCTATCATAAGCCCTATGCCGCGCACATCCCCTATTATCTCATATCTTTCTTTCATTTGATTTAGCCTTTTCATTATTGTTTCTGAGCTGTTTTTTATCTGTAACTTTATTTCAGAAAAATGTTTTTTAAGATACTCTATAGATGCATTTGCGGCTGCAGACGCTATAAGATTGCCGCCAAAGGTATTTGCATGAGAACCTGCAGGTATATCGCCAAGGGAGGTTCTAGTTATAGTTACACCCATTGGAATACCGCTTGCTATTGACTTTGCCATGGTATAGATATCTGCCTCTACATTAAAGTTATCCAACGCAAGGAACTTCCCTGTGCGCATATATCCGCTTTGAACTTCATCTGAAACTAGAAGTATTCCGTTATCATCAGCAAGCTTTCTTATTTCCATAACAAACTCTTTTGGTGGCACTATGTAGCCGCCTTCTCCTTGTATAGGCTCAAGAAAAATTGCAGAGATCTCCTTTCCGTTTGTTTCTTTTTCAAGTACATTTTTTTTAGTATACTCCACACACGCCATGCCGCATGACGGATACTCCTTTCCAAATGGACATCTATAACAGTAAGCATAAGGAACATGTATATTTGAGTTAAATGGTCCAAAGCGTTCTCTTTGAGATGATTTAGATGCTGTAAGACCTAAAGAGCCCATGGTTCTTCCATGAAATGCGCTGTAGAATGAAAGAGTGTACTGGCGCTTTGTAAAGATCTTAGAGAACTTTAAAGCAGCTTCGTTTGCTTCAGTTCCAGAGTTAGAGAAGAATACCTTTCCAAAGCCTTTTGGAAACATGCTTACAAGCTTTTCTGCAAAAACAACCGGAAGCTCTCCATAATAATCGGTAAACGCTCCATGGATTAACTTATCGGTTTGGGTTTTTATCGCATCGCGTATCTGCTTGTTACCGTTTATACCTAAATTGTATACAGAAATAAAACTTGAAAAATCAATGAAGTTATTTCCTGAGATATCGGTAATAATATCTCCGGATCCTTTATCAGGAACAAATGGATATGAGGAACGGGTTGTTGTGAGCATTATCTTTTTATCTCGCTCTATTAACTTCTTTATCTTGTCGTCTATTTCTGCTTTCATAAAAACAACAAAGTAATAACACAGATACATATTATAAATGTGTGTGTTTTACATGGTGTGTTTTATATGCGTTTATAGGCATTTGCAAGTATAAGCTTTACAGCTAAAGCTATCAATTATTAATTAATGTAGATGTTAGATAAAGAACTTACTTCTTTGCTTTAGGTGTTTCCTTTCTTTCTTTAATCTCTAAAAGAGTATTTACCTGTTCCTTGTTCTTATGGTCTACTTTCTCATTTAGAAACTCTAGATGTTTTATATTGCACTTTCTTTCCTTGTGCCTTGAGTGACTGATTATCATTACAAAGTTTTTGTCTATCACTTTTGTAACAACAGCCTTATCTCCTGCGTCCCTTCCTAATTTTTTCACACATACCCTTCCTTCTTCTAATAATGCCATGTTATTCACTCTTTTTCTAGCTCTTTGAATTTTTTTATTATTATTTCAGAGATCTCTTCCGGAGAATTTTCATCCGTATTTAATATGAGATCAAACGGTTCCTTATCTTCACCAAAATCTATTTTATAAAGGCTCATGTAAAGTTTATGATTTTCCCTTTCCCTTTTTGATACAACTTCAGAGGTCATTTGCTTTTCAGTGCCGTCTCTTTTTACCATTCTTTCGGTTCTTTTTTCATGGCTAGCATCAAGCCAGACCTTAAATCCTTCTTTAAAAAGCCATGGAGCGGTGTAGCTTGTAACCACTATATTTCCTTCTCTTATCTTTTTTTCCATCCTAGTATCTGCTTCTTTATCGAACTCAGAATTTCTTTCACGTTCTTTTAAAAATCTCATTCCTTCTGCAGTATCCCACCAGTCACTTCCACCTGGATTATAGCCTCGTTCCGTTGCCATCTCCTTTAGTATCTCTCCTCCTCCTATAGAAGTAACCCCTAATTTTTTTGCTACTATGCTTGCTACCGTGGTTTTTCCAGCGGCTGGAAGTCCGGAGATAACTATTGCTTTCAGAAAAGCACCTAATGAGAGATCATCTGCAAAACATATGCCTTCTGTTTTATGCTTATATCGTTAAGTTTCATATCTCCTTGCTCTATTCTGCTTGCTGATTTTATTACATCGCTTGTGCAACTTGAGCATAGAACACCCCCAAAAAGTCTTGAGTTGGTTCTTCTGCTCTTTCCTCCCGTTCTAGAAAGAGAAATTCCATTGAGCTCTACATTGCAGATTGCGCAGTGTGGAAAGCTATTCTTCTTCCTTTCATAGTGTATTACCTTTCTTCCTGACTTGGTAACTCTATGCATTCTCCTTAAGCTTCTTGATCTTTGCATTGGTTTTGGCACTTGAACACCTTTATTTAATTTCTTTTAATATTTTTTAATATAACTTTAAATCATTATAACTCAGTTAAAAGTATAAAATATACTACATAAACAAATATGCAGTAATAATTATGCAATACAGTTATTTAGACTTTTTTACTAAGACATCTGCTCCGGATTTTTAAAGGTTGGCTGCATAAGCCCGAAATTGTACTTGTCCTTTAGCCTTTTTCTATCCCGCATTGAGAACAGAATTGACAGAACTATTCCAGAAACAAAGGTTACTACAATGAATAACAATTGATAATTGAGCGTAAAGCCCAAGAGAGATATAGAAATTCCAGACTTTCCAAAGCCCATGGGTATTAGAAGATAATAAACAACAGCAAAAATTGGAAGTACTATTAGCATAGGCTTCATCTGATTCTTCATGCTTTCCATGCTT
>JAJZLO010000016.1 GCA_021803405.1 Microcaldota archaeon
TTTCAAGTAATAACTGCGCGCCCAACCATATTTTATTGGAAGTATTTTATTAGGATCAACATCTGAAGCATTAAGTATTTTTTTCATTATATCAACATCCTTCAATTACTGGCACGCTTCACAGTCTTCTCCGCCTTGAAGTCCAATTTTACATGCCTTTGCTTGAATCTCGCCCTCAACTACCTCTTCTTTTTTAAGATCTATTTGTTTTGAACTACTTGCTTCTTTAACCTTTTCTACAGCTACAACTGCCATCTCAGACTTCTCCTTCCATTTGTTCACATCTACTGTGCTTTTTTCTATGCTAGATGCTCCTAACGATCTAAGATAGTATGTTGTCTTAAGCCCCATCATCCAAGCGGTAATATAAATATTTGAAAGAATCTTTCCAGACTCCGTATCGGTAAATATATTAAGAGACTGGCTTTGATCGATCCACTTTCCTCTATGTGCTGCTGCTTTTATAAGCCATTCAGGAGAGATCTCAAAAGCAGTTTTATATTTATCCCTTATTTTTTTAGGTATACTGTTTATATTTTGTATGCTTCCATCTCTAAACTTTATTTCTTCTAGTGTATTTTTATTCCAAAGCCCTAATGCCTTAAGATCTTCTATTAAATGTTCTTCTACAATGGTAAATTGACCACTCATGTTTGATTTTACATACATTACTTTGTATATGGGCTCTATAGAGGGATAACAGTTGCTTATATTTGATATGGTTGCGGTAGGTGCTATTGCCATGCAATTAGAGTTTCTCATACCCCTCTTTTTTATTGCTTCTCTTATTACTGTCCAATCCTTTACTGAGGTTAAAGATACATCAATCTTCATATTACGCTCTTTTTCAAGTAGTTTAATTGTATCTATAGGAAGAATATCTCTGCTCCATTTTGAACCGTTGAATGTTTCATAGCTGCCTCTTTCTTCTGCAAGTTCGGTAGAGGCGAGTATGGCATAATATGAAATAAGCTCCATGCTTTCATCAGCGAACTTTACCATACCTTCAGAATCAAAATTTATATTCAATGCATATAATGCGTCTTGGAAACCCATTATACCAAGTCCTACTGGTCTATGCCTCATATTAGAGTTTCTTGCTTCCTTTGTAGGGTAATAATTTATATCAATTACATTATCCAACATTCTCATAGCTATTTTTGTTGTTTCCTTTATGAGTTCTTCATTAAGTTCTCCATCTTTAATCATCTTTGAGAGATTTATTGAACCAAGATTGCATACCGCGGTCTCGTCTTTAGATGTATTAAGCGTTATTTCCGTACAAAGATTTGAGCTATGTACCACACCTACATGGTCTTGTGGCGATCGTATATTACATGAGTCTTTAAATGTCACCCACGGGTGGCCAGTTTCATAAAGTGATGTAATGATCTTTCTCCAAAGGTCCTTTGCCTTAATTTTTTTATACATCTGCAGTTCTCCTTTTTCAGCCATTGACTCATATTTTTTATACTGCTCTTCAAAAGCGCTTCCGTATATATGGTGAAGCTCAGGAACTTCATTAGGAGAAAAGAACGTCCATGTTTCATCTTCTAAAATTCTTTTCATAAACAAATCAGGTATCCAAAGTGCGGTGTCCATATCATGTGTTCTTCTTCTTTCATCTCCTGTGTTTCTTCTAAGGTCTATGAACTCCTCCACATCCATGTGCCATGCTTCAAGATATGCGCATGTGGCACCTCTTCTTTTTCCACTCCTGTTTATCGCTACCGTAACATCATTTGCTATTTTAAGAAAAGGTATTACTCCCTGGCTTTCTACCTTTGTAGATTTTATGAGTGCACCTGTTGCTCTTACGTTACTCCAATCATTGCCTAATCCTCCAGACCATTTTGATAGTTGAGCGTTATCTGAGTAAGACTTAAAGATATGCGCAAGATCATCCTCGACTGTTGTTAGATAGCATGAGCTGAGTTGTTGGAAATTAGTGCCTGAGTTGAACAGTGTTGGTGTAGAAGCAACAAACCTAAGTTCAGAAAGCACTTCGTAAAATGTCTTTGCATACTCCTCCTTATCTTTTTCATTTATCGCTATCCCCATAGCAACTCTCATCCAGAACATCTGAGGAGTCTCAAGCCTACTTTCCTTACCGTTTATTTCTTTTATAAAATACCTATCATATAATGTTTGCAAGCTGGTCTCTGTGAGGAGCTCATCTCTTTTTGGTACTATGAACTCACTTATCTTCTTAAGGTCAAACTCCAACATGCGTTCTGATAAAAATCCTTTCGATACTTCATACTTTATATTTTCTATAAATCTTTCTCTATAATGTGTTTCTAATGTACTTTGATTGAACTTACCTTTTATTACCTCTTTGTAAAGATTGTTAAGGAATAATCGTGCCGTTATTACTGAGTAAGCAGGGTCTTTTTCTATAAGCGATTTTACAGTCATTATAGATAATTCAGATATCTTTCTTGATTCTATTCCGTCATAAAGCCCTCTTTCAATGGAAAATAATATCTCATCTATATCAATCACTCCGCTGTAATCTTTAGACGCTATCTGAAGGAATCTTCTTAATTTATTTTCATCAAAATTCTCCACCGTTCCATTCTTTTTTATTACTCTGAGTGTTTTTTCCTTAATTAACTTCATTATACCTTCGCTTTTCGCTTCCCTTAACTGCCTATGTCTTTCTCTATATAATATGTACGCTTTTGCAACATCATATAATCCTAAACGCATTAAGCTTTCCTCAACAAGATCCTGTATTTCTTCTACGGTTGGCATTCCTTTTCCTATATACCTCTCTTCCATTATTTTGAGTACTGTTTCTGCTATATTCTTCGATTTTTCCTGATCTACTCTTCCTTTAACTGCTAATGTTGCATTAGATATGGCGTTTATCACCTTTTTAATATCAAAATCCACAATACGTCCATCTCGTTTTTTAATTTTTTCAAGAGCCATAGCACCACCAAAGTTTCCTACTTAATAATCATAAATAGGTTTAAATAGAATATGTAGTCCTGCATTTACTTGCTTGGGCTTTTTATCATTTTATTGAAAAAATATTTTACAATTAATAAAGATTTTTTAAACAACGCCTCCAAAGCTGCTACTTGGCATTACTCCATTTGGTGGATATGAACGTGTGCGAAGCCACTGATATTTTATTGATGTAGAAGTTGATTCCCACCAGATTCCAATTGAAGGATAAATAGTTGATGGAAGTGTGAGTGTTTGGGAACCAGTAGTTGCAATATAATCTTTATACCAAATTTGTGATGAAGATGAAAGCCACGCACCTCCATCAATTCCTGTTGATAATTGAAGATTTGGAATATTGTAATTAGATAATCCTCCAGACATAGACCCTGTACTAACACTCCCTGACCAATAAGTTAAAATCACACCATCACTACTGCCTAGATTTCCATTTTGTAATCCAAATCCTGCCGCAACACCACTAACTGCAGTAATGTCTCCTTCAAAAATTTGAGTTCCTGTATATCCTGTTGTTAAAATTAATCCACCATAAGTAGAAGAAGATGAAGTGCTTATAGTAATTCCATTATTTTGTGATATTGTTGTTCCAGATGGAATTATTTGTGTCCATTCAGAGTTTATTGTAGTTCCAGCAAAGTTATCATAGAAATTGAACACGCTTGCGCCATTATCATACTGCGCGTACGAGGTCTGGAAGCATCCTGATGCGCAGTATAGCTGCGGTGCATATCCAGTGTAACCAGAAGTCACTGGGGAGTTGTTTGGTAAAAAGTTCATGTATATTGTAAGTGTGTTTGTGCCAGAACCTGCCGCGCCAAGAATATTACTTGCAAGATTCACCCATGCGACTGTGTTTGTAGCACTTGATGAAGCACCGCTCTCAATCCATGCATATAATGGAACATTTCCTGAGGTTCCTATCGGTGCACTAGCCGTG
>JAJZLO010000024.1 GCA_021803405.1 Microcaldota archaeon
AGCTTTTGATGACATTGGTTGAAAAGATAAGCGGAGGAAGGCTTGCACCGATGTACATATGCAATGGAGGCATGTTTTACGATTTCCCGCAAGGAATAGAAGATGATATACTCAAAGCACTATCCACAATAGAGAATAAAGTTAATCATGAGTACCATGCAATGTTTACTAAAAACCAAATATTCCTTTCAAGAACAAAAGGTGTCGGGATAATCACAAAGGATATGATTAAAAAATATGGTATAACCGGGCCGATTGCAAGGGCTTCAGGAATAAACAGGGACTTAAGAAAAGTTTCTCCATACCTAGCATATGATAAAGTTGATTTTGAAATACCTGTAGAAAGCGATGGAGACACTTACTCTAGGTTCTTAGTAAGAACTTTGGAAATATTAGAATCAATAAAAATCATAAGGCAGTGTATTAAAGATTTACCAGCAGGGCCATACAAAACGGCAGTCCCCTGGATAATAAGAATACCTAAAAAAGATACTTTCATAAAGCAGGAAAGCCCAAGAGGCGAGATGGGTATCTTTCTTGTTACAGATGGGAGTGATAAACCCTACAGACTAAAGCTGAGAAGTCCAACATTCTTTGCTATACATGCATTGGAAGAGCTGCTTGTAAACATAAAAGTAGCAGATGCATTTGTTATAGTAGCCAGCGTAGACCCAGTAATGGGAGAGGTTGACAGATGATATTTAATTATGTTTATTCGATAGTGTCTGCTTTTATCTTTTCTCCATTATCATACATAGTCAGCTTTATAATAATTGCTATACTAGCAGTCATAGTTACAGGTTTGATACCTGTTTTTATAGGGTGGGTTGATAGGAAATACGCTGCAAGAATAGAGTCAAGGTATGGTCCGGTTTATGTTGGGCCGTTTGGTCTTTTACAGAATTTTGCAGATTTGACAAAGATGTTCGGAAAACGCTTCATAGCAACAAACATCGACCTCTTTTCTTTTAATTTTACCCCAATAGCTTTAGCAACAGCATCATTTGCCATGCTTTTGATAATACCGTTAGGAGGCCCAGGCCTTGAATTTATATCAATACCCTATTCACTGTTGTTTATCTACACATTGCTGGCGATTTCACCGCTGCTTCTTTTGGTTGCAGGATGGGGTGAAAACAACAAGTACGCACTTATTGGTGGTTTTAGAGGGGCAGCTCAGATAATAAGCTATGAACTTGCTTTAATAGTAGTTTTATCTAGCGTAGCATTGCTTTCCGGGAGCTATAGCATTACTTCAATTGTAAGCAGTCAATCATCAATCTGGTATGTTGCTTATCTACCTGTTACTATGGTGGTATTCATAATTGCAGGTCTGGCTATAATAGAAAGAGAACCTTTTGATGTGCCAGAAGCTTCGCAGGAATTGCAGGCAGGATGGAAAGTAGAGTACAGTGGGATAAGATACGGCTTCTTTTTAATCGGGGATTATGTAAGGGTAACCGTAATTGCAATGCTAGTTACTTATCTTTTCCTAGGGGGATGGAATGGGCCATTTATTTCAGGTATATTCTGGTTTATAATAAAAACAGCAATCGTTTTAATGATTATATTGACACCAAGATGGGTGTTAGGAAGACCAAGAATAGACCAGCTTATAAAATTTGGATGGAATTGGCTTTTGCCATTGGCAGTAATTAACTTAATATTAGTTGAGCTTTTAGTGGTGTTATAATGGGAATAAAAGAAACATTCAGCGTGTTTGGATATGGGATAAAGGAAGCCGTTTCAAAAAGGGCCACTTATCCTTATCCTGATAAACCTTTACCTATACAAAAAAGAAGCAGAGGCATGCTAAGTCTAGATTTAGAAGATTGCATAGGCTGTGAACTTTGCTTTAAAATCTGCCCTTCCGATGCTATAAGGATGCAAAAAATAGATTTCAAAGAAGCAGGTTTTCATACAAATGCAAGGAGTGAAGCTCCTGCTATAGACTTCAATAAGTGCATATTCTGCGGATTATGTAGTGAGATATGCCCTCCGAAAGTACTGCATCACACTCACAAGTATGACATCTCTACTGACAAAAGGGAGGAATTAGTCTATACTCCTTTTCAATTAAGAGATGCATACGAAAAACTTGTGAAGCCTTATGAAGATGAATATGACATAATAAAATTCCAAAAAGCCGGCCAGCCTCAAAATAAAAATGTAAGTACTACTGATGCTAAAACCAATCCTACAAATGATAATAATACAAATGAAAATAAAGAAGAATTTACTCCAGTAGTTTCCACTAATAAAAACGTAAGCAATACTGCAAAACAGGAAAAGAAGGAAGATAAAACTGGAAATATTAATAATTCTATAAAGAAAAGTCAATAATTTTCATTAAAAAGAAAAGCCATACTGTGTTTTTAAACAATCTTAGTTTTATAATATTATTTAAAACAGATAACAAATATTTTATAATAAGAAATATTTATATCCTTTACTTTCCATCAAATAATATGCCATTTAAAGCCTTAAGCAATAGAGAAAAGAAAGAAAAAGACTCTTTTCTTTTAAACTCACACAAAACAAAGCGTTCACAGTCGGCCTTAGAGTACATGATGACCTATGGCTGGGCAATACTAATCATAGTCATAGTTGCTGTTATCTTGTATTCAATGGGTATCTTCAACCCAAGTTCAAGCATAACTTTCACAAGTTCTGGTTTCTCACCATTCACAGTATCCTCAAGCTTATGCAATAATATAGGATACAAAATAGCAGTATTAGCAGGTCCAATACCGAACAATGCAAATTCACTGACAATCAATAAAGTATACTTAACATCAGCAACAGGAGCTAACACAACAACAGCCAGTTATACATTAACAAATCCAGTAACATTGAAAAGCGGTCAGTCAGCAACAATACTAATACCAAATGTTGCCTGTAATTCGGCAAATACTCATTATTCATTGTCAGCAAAAATACAGTATAGCTATGATGTTCCTACAATAGGCTTGCAAAATGTAAACACGACAGGAACAGTAGCAGGAACCTCTATAACTGGAAAACCATCAACTTTAACAAGCTATGAACCCCTAAAGATTACAAATACTCAAAGTTCAGCAACTCCATCACCATTCCAGCAGATGATTAATTTCACATCCTCAGATCCAGGCTTTTCCTCAATAGCAACAGGCAATTTCGGACAGAATGTAGAGTTCTTCTATTACAATGGAACAGTAATACCAAGCTGGCTGGAAAGTTATACAGACAGCAATGGAATTTGGTGGCTTAAGTTAGGTAGCATATCTACTGGTTCATCACAGACCATATATGTAGGCTTCGCTCCAACATCTACTAATTTATTCAACACAGTAAATGACGGTGAAGCTCCACAGCTTTCATCGGCATATGCAGAATACGATGACGGTGCCAAAGTATTTAATTATTATGTAAATTTTAATGGCACTTCTCTGCCTTCTCATTGGGGTTATGCTTTAAATAGTGGCGACAGCTGTACACAAGATAACGGCATAATTTGTACGGCACCTCTTTCTTCTACTAGTACTACTTGTGCTTTTGTACAGTATTCTTATAATCTAAGTAATCTAGGAACTACAGAAGCTTTTGATTGGGGTTCTGGACCATTTAATCAGAATATTTACGCAAATGACATTCAAGAAGGTGGTGGTCCATATTGTGAGCCTGAGCC
>JAJZLO010000038.1 GCA_021803405.1 Microcaldota archaeon
TAAACCTATGAGCTCATTGAGGACTATATTCTTATTATCATAGTCCATAATCATTATCAAATGTAAATATGGTTTAGAGCTGTAAAGTATTTAATCCTTTCTTTACTTATGCATGTAGAAAGGTTTATCCGCATGTCACACACATCTTACATATTATTCATATATATTATATCTGGTATTTATCTGGTATTGGCAATGCCTTTAAAAACACGCCTTTAAAAAAATATATTTAAACCGGTGTAATTTCAAATTCAAAAAACATATGCTCCATTAAATGATCTTTAAATCTTTAGATATATATTTATTTTGTGTTTTTGTTTTGAGTAACTAATAGATATTTATATTTTAACTCTTATAATTTATAGTTTAAAATTAAACTAAGTATAATTTATAATTAGTGTGGTAATGGAAGTTCCTGAAAATAATAATAACGAGTATTTAAAATATGATTTAGAGGAGCGCAAGAAAGAGGAGAAATTCGGAAAAAACTACAAATGGATAGCTCTTGCCAATACTACTCTAGGAGTTTTAATGGCAACTATAGACAGCTCTATATTGATAATATCACTGCCCGCAATATTTAATGGACTTGGAATAAATCCGCTTACGCCTGGAAATATAACATTACTAATTTGGCTTCTTTTGGGATATATGATAATGTCTTCAGTAGTTGTAGTAACTATAGGTAGATTATCCGATATATTTGGAAGAGTTAAGCTGTATAATCTTGGTTTTGCTATCTTTGCTGCAGGATCCACAATGTTATATATAATATCTTATTCATTTACAGGAGTTCTTGCAGTTATGCTGCTCATAATATTTAGACTTGTTCAAGGATTTGGAGGCGGATTTCTTTTTGCAAACGGAAGCGCAATAATAACAGATGCCTTTCCTAAAAATCAAAGAGGAACTGCACTTGGTTTGAACATGGTTGCGGTAACTGTAGGAAGCTTACTTGGATTGATATTGGGAGGTGTTTTATCTGCCATTGATTGGCACCTTATCTTTTTAATAAGTGTACCGGTAGGAATACTTGGCGCGTTTTGGGCTTACTGGAATTTGCATGAAATAGCAATTATCAAAAAGGATCAAAAAATAGATTATATAGGCAATATCCTTTTTGCCGCATCACTGCTTTTTATATTAATATCACTTACTTACGGACTTTTGCCGTATGGAAGTAGCAGTATGGGATGGTCTAATCCATTTGTAATTTTAGGGATAATTTTGGGATTTGTACTTATGGCGTTGTTTATCTTTGTAGAGACAAAGGTAAAGGATCCTATGTTCCACTTAGACTTATTTAAGATACGTGCCTTTACAGCTGGAAATTTAAGTATGTTCCTAGCAGGAATTTCCAGAGGAGGCCTGCAGTTTATGTTGATAATATGGCTCCAAGGAATATGGTTGCCCTTGCATGGAGTGGATTTTATAAATACTCCATTACAAGCTGGCATTGATTTGATTCCTTTGCTTTTGGGATTTTTAATTATGGGACCAATTGCAGGAAGATTATCCGATAAATACGGTCCGCGCTTTCTTGCAACTACAGGGATGATGCTTAATGTAATAGGATTTATTGCAATCTTTATGCTTCCAGTTAACTTTGATTTTGTAATCTTTGCAATAATAACCTTTGTTATGGGCTTTGGACAAGGAATGTTTTCAGCACCAAATACATCTTATGTAATGAGTTCTGTTCCGCCAGAGCATAGAGGGGCAAGCGCAGGAATGAGGGCCACATTGATGAACATGTCATTCATGTTTAGCATAATAATATTTTTTAGTGTTCTAGCAATAGGATTAAATACCGCACTGCCAGCAGCATTGTACAAAGGATTAGTCAATCAAAATGTACCGGTCAATGTTGCAAATCAAATATCACAACTCCCACCGACATCCGCACTTTTTGCCGCATTGTTGGGATACGACCCTATGAAAACATTAATACCTGCAAATATTTTGAGCAGTATCCCTAAGGCAAACTCAAGCGTAATAGTAGGAGATGAATTTTTCCCTAACCTAATATCACAGCCTTTTTCAGATGGCCTAAAAACGGTTTTGATTGTAGGAATAATAATGGCATTCATAGCTGCTCTAGCCTCTGCTATAAAAGAAAAGAAAGAGTAAAAATATTGAAATAATTTACAGGAATAATGAAATAAAAACCTCAGTGTCCTTCAATATGCTCTCTATGAAGCAGTATTCGTTGATCTGGTGTGCCATTTGATTATCTATGCTCCATGCAACAGCATCTATTCCTGCTTTTCTAAAAAACGCAGCACATGTGCCACCGCCTATGCCTATAATTTTGGGCTTTATGCCTAAAGAGGACTCGACAGCAGAAGACATTAATCTGACTATTTCTGAGTTTGAATCTGTTGGAGGAGCTGCCTCTTCTTTGTTTACTACATCGACATTTATCCTTATTCCTTTGTTTCTTATACAAAATTGCTCTGCGTTTTTCTTTACAAATGAAAGTACGTCTGCTATTTTATATTCTGGAAGAACCCTACAATCCATGTACGAAATTTCAGTTCCAGGAATTATGTTTATGCTTTCTACATTAGCCTCATGTTTTGTAACTTCGAATGTAGAGTAATCTGGTGAAAATAATTCATTTCTTGCATTGAATTTTTTTTGTAACTCATATCTTAGAGTTGTCAAAAACTCCATGGAATAAAAATATGCATTGACTCCTTCGTTAGGTATGCTTGCATGTATCTGTTTTCCAGTAAATGTAAATTTTAACCATAACATCCCTTTTTCTGCAACCTCTATCCAAAGACCTTTTTCATCTCCCGCATCAGGAACTATTACTAAATCATCTTTTTTGAATAAGTTAGCAGCTATCAATTTTTGTATGCCATACTCGCTGCCCATTTCCTCGTCGGCAACAAGCGCTACACCTATTCCATATTTTGGAGCTTTGGTAAGTTCAAAAAGAATCTTTATAGTATATATAGACGCAATCAAATCCTGCCCATTGTCAGAACTTCCCCTACCATATATCTTTCCATCCAAGACATAAGGCTCGAAAGGATCTCTTTTCCATAATTTAGTATCGCCTGGAGCAACGGTATCGATATGAGCAACCAACCAAATATGGTGCTTGTTTTTTTCAAAACCAAATGTAGTTATTACATTTGAGCGAATGCAACCTGTTTTGTCCTTGTAATCGTATCTTTGCGTCTTTAAACCAAAGGAGTTAAGAAGTTTTTCCAAGTATGTAGCTCTTTCAAATTCTCCCATACCGCCGCTTGAAGGAGATATAGATTTTATCGAGAGTGTTTTTAACATAGTATTTATTATTTCTTGCCTGTATTCTGAAACTTTTTTTGCTATTTCGGCTTTCTCCATTTTTAACAAACCTTTTTGTTTATATGGCGTAGTATTTTATTTTAATTTCATTTTAATTTTTGCAATTATTGATTTTCTTCTATACAAACTCTTCTGCGACATTAATAGATGCGGTTATTTAATTGCACTGCCCTGTCATTTAATACCTTCGTTGAGCCTAAATGTATATAAACCTTTTTCTACAAATATATTGCGGTGCTTTTATGGCAACCATTAGCTCCTAATAGGCTACTGTGTTTTG
>JAJZLO010000005.1:0-19551 GCA_021803405.1 Microcaldota archaeon
AATTTTCCTCCAAGTCCTGTTCTATCTTTTTGATTTTTGCAGTGATGGCAGAAAGTATCTTGTTTGTTTTTTCTCTCTCTTCCATCATGTACTTAAGCATGGCACTAACCCCATCCTCAGAAGAGATACTCTTTTCTGATCTGTTAGATAAAGAGGCTATCTCACTTTTGAGAGATAGAAGCTCCTTTTCTATTCTTTTTTGTGTTTTTGCCATTTTAATACATCCTCGACAAAACCATGAACTCCATGAACATTACATGGAGATATCTTGAAACAATCATGATTCAATCATATTAATATAAAGAAAGATATTTAAATGTATTGTATTAAAACACAGTATATAGTATATATCTTGCCTCGAAACCATTTAATAAAATATAAGATATATCTAAAATGACCAGTATAATTAGACTGATTTAAATGGAAACAGTTTTGATATCTCCAAAAAGAGTAGCCGCACTGCACAAGGTACTTGAAAAGCTAAGTAAAAAACTTAACTGCAGCATAGAAATCTTGCAGGATGGAAGAGTAAAAATAGATGGCGCAGCTTATGACGAATATAACGCTAAGAATGTAATAGAGGCATTTGGTAAGGGTTTTTCTATAGGCGAGTCGTTCAAACTACTAAATGACGAGTATTACTTTAAGTATGTTAATCTTAAGGACCTTTTAAAGAATGATGCAGAAATTAAGAGAATAAAGGCAAGAATAATTGGCCAGGACGGAAAGACAAAAAGTTATATTGAAGACGTAAGCAATGTATCGCTTTCATTATTTGACAATACAGTAGGAATAATAGGCACTACTGAGGAGCTCGCAATTGCAACGGCCGCTCTGCAGATACTTGTAGAAGGAGGAACGCATAAAAAAGCTTACAGAATAATGGAAAGCCTAAGAAAAAAATATAGATGATTTTTATGGTAGAAAGCGTAAATTCAGAGGAGATATTTAAGGAGTTTAAGGAACACTCAATATCGGAGTTTTTCAGGAAAAATAGCCAGATGCTTGGATACTCAGGAAAGGTACGCTCATTAACTACAATAATACACGAGTATGTTACAAACAGCTTAGACGCTTGTGAAGAAGCTGGGATCTTGCCTGAGATAGAGGTAGTGATAAAACTTATTGAAGAGGGTAAGTACAGCATAAGCGTAAAGGACAACGGTCCTGGAATACCATCAAAGCACGTTGGAAAGGTATTTGCTACGGTTCTTGCAGGAACAAAGTTTCATAGGTATGTACAGCAAAGAGGGCAGCAAGGAATAGGAGCATCAGGTTGCACATTATTTTCAAAAATAACAACAGGAAAGCCAATAACTGTAAGGTCAATGAACGAAAAGGAATCATATGAATGCAACGTAGATCTTGATATTAAATCAAATAAACCTATAATTACAGAAATGAAGAAGATAGAGATACAAAATAAGGGCACAGAGGTACTAGGAGAGTTTGGTGAGCTTAAGTATGAGAACAGCGAGCATGGAGTATTTGAGTACTTGAAGAGAACCGCATTATCCAACCCACACACCACCATAAAACTCTTAGATCCAGATGGGAAAGAATCGATTTTTATAAGAGCCGTAAATGAAATGCCTAAAAGACCTAAAGAGGTTAAACCACACCCACTAGGCGTAGACACAAATGATCTTATAGAGTTTGCACATAGAAGCCATGAAAAAAGATTGTCTGTTTTTTTAATAGAGACCTTTTCTAGAATGACTCAAGGAAAGATAGCAGAGCTTAAGGCTATAGCTCCAGATATTGATTTTGAACAGGAACCTAATAAGATGCAATGGAGTGAGTCTGAAAAACTAGTGAAAGCATTCAAAAAAATTAAATGGATGATACCTGAACTAGACGCGTTGTCAACAATAGGTGACAAACAGATTGAGATAGCGATTAAAAATATATTAAATCCTAAGTTCTTAAGCGTTGTAGAGCGTAAGCCTAAGGTGTTTAGAGGAGGAATACCATTTGTCGTTGAAGCTGGAATAGCCTATGGCGGAGAGTCAGGAAAGGCGGTCAATCAAGTCGATAAAAATGGAAACATAATAGAAGCAGAAGGTAATGTCTTAAGATTTGCAAATAAGGTTCCGCTACTTTTTGATGGTTCTAACTGTGCAATAACTGAAGCTATAAAAGGAATTCAGTGGAAGAGGTATGGACTAGGAAATTTTGATGAAGAGCCGGTAAGCATATTTGTAAATGTTTCCAGCGTTTATGTCCCTTACTCTGGAGTAGGAAAACAGGCAATAGCAAAAGAAGATGATATAATAGAGGAGATACGTCTGGCGGTTATGGACTGCGGAAGAATATTACAGAGATATCTAAGCGGGATAAAAAATATGCAGCTACAGGAAACAAGGTATAAAACTATTATGAGATATATATCACAGCTTTCAAAAGATTTATCTGAAATAACCGATATAACTCAAAAAGAAATAGAGAGCTCGCTTAAAACACTTATTGAGAACAAATACAAGAAATTTTTAGGCGAAAGTCCTGAAGAGTTAAAAGATAAAAAGGAAGATGTTGAAGTAGAAACTGAAGAAGCAGAAGAATAATAATAAAAAATAAAATAATATGAATCATTAGGAGTAGAGGCCAAGGTAGTAAATAAACGCAGACTAATCTCGCTTCAAATATTAACGTTAATTAAAACTAGGAATTAAGAAAACATATCTTTTAGAGAGTCGATATCGGCTAATTTAAGATAATTTAAGTATAATGCCATACGCAACTTGTTTGTTTCGTCATTATACTGATTGTCCAGTTTATCCTTAAATGAAAGTCTTATTTCCTTGTTTAAAAATATGATTATGTTTTTTTCTTCGGCATTTATCTTAATGTCTCTCACTCCTGCGATCTCAGAAAAAATAAAAAGCTTGAAGTTTTTATCCCTTACCGTAGCTATTATGTCTGCATCTGATGACATATCTAAATCGGTAAATGGTATTGCATGAGAAACGAAAAAGTCACGGAGCTTTCTAAATATTACAAGATACTCCACATCGTGTTTTGATTTGTTAATCCACTCAGTAGGCAGGTAATACTCGTCTAAGGATTCCAACTTTTTATTTGACGCTAATTTATATAGAATTTTTCTGGTATTTTGAAGTGTTATAGATATTGGCATGTTGTTCTCGCGTATATTAGAGCTTATGCCTGCTTTTATTTCTTCAGGAGTTAAAGGCATGTACTGCCATTTATATTTAAAATTTAGTATATCGAAGATAGATATTATCTGATCTTGTTTTACTGTTATTTCCTGTTTTTTTATTGGAGGTATTTCAGGTATGTCTATATAATAATCTTCACGGTTTGGAGGTTTTAGAACAACATTCAATAAAAGTATCAAGAACGCAGCAACTCCGAACTCTATATACAAAGATGGTATTCCAGGAGGCGCAGCGTAATAAGAATACAGAGTATAATTAACATTTATCAATGAGATATTGAAGCGTTGATATCCATAATTAAGAACCGTTCCTTTTGGAACTTTGTATTCTATATTGCCATTATTAATGGTTCCTTGTTGAGGATACTCGCCATTTACAGTTATAGTATATGGCATGTTTGAAAGTCCCTGATTATCGCTTAATATTTTAAAGAAGAATGTGCCGTTTTGGAAATCAGGTGAGGGAAGCGTTATGTTAAGATATGGAGTATAAAATATTGCACTGCCATGAGATATGTTATTTATATCTATAAGAGATGCAAGATAATATCCACCCGTAGGCACATCCAATGTACCGTACTTTACTATCGAGTATGAAGTATTGAAAAAGTTCAATGGAAAACCATATATTGATTTTAATGAACCGTTGTAGGCTACTATACTAAAGGCCTTATTTGTTGAGAACTGGCTTATTGAAACACTGACAGGAACTTGATCACCATAACCAACTACGCCAGGAACATTAAGAGTTGCAGTATTATTATAAACTATATGGAATGGTAATTCGTAGTTTTGATATGTATGTTCATTGCTACTATTTATCAAAATTAAAGGATATGACGCATTCAGAAGAGAGGTTGCATTGGAGGTAAAATTTACAGATTTTTGAGTCGTAAATAGAAACTTATTCCCAGATAATGGGGAGGAGCTTGCAGGCTTAGATATATTAAAACTGCCCTTTGCAAGTATATTTATCCAGAACCTTAGAAAAACTGCCCTAGATAAGTCATAAGATAATGCGGAAGAGTTTTCCCAGCCTGCGGTAGGGTAATTGCTAAATGAGACAACCGTACCATTCTCAATATTCGTATATGATATTGCTCCAAAGGAGGTTCCATTTAAAAGCATAAATGTAGGTTTGTCAAAGAAAAATGAATTGGTAGAGGTTATATTTTTATCCGAAAATGTTGCCAAGCTCACGTTATAAAGTGTAGATGTTGTTTTATTATTTGTAAATAAGATTTGGCCATTTTCTATAATTCTTGAAAAGTTTTGCCCTACATAGATTATAGTATCTTTTTCATTTAGTAATTGTATTAAATTTTTATTTTTACGTGAGTTTGAAAAGCCAGAGTATGGTACCAGATCTGCAGGTAAAAGCCCAGTAGGGAGTATAACTATAGAATCTGGAGCTATGTTACTGGTATTTAAAATACTTACAACTTGGAAACTTGAAGAATTAAGCAGCAGTCCATACTTAGAAAGATCAGAGGTCAGATTCCCCTCTATCGCGGCAATATTAAAACAATCAAAGCATGAATAAATTGGATTTAAAAGATAAATCTTCATTATTGGATTTCTTTGGAATACCTCGAGGTTTATTGAAGCGTTGGTCGCATTTTTAATGTTGTATTTTATAAATGAATAAACTGCAAGCTGATTTGAGTAGTTATATGAAGCAATACCGGCCTTGAAGATTGAGATGTTTGTGGATATTGTACCGTTTTCTATGTATACGGGTTTTATATTAGAAAGAAGCCCATTTACATAAAAATAAAGAAAAATAATAAACATAGATATAAGCACGGCTAATACGGAGCTTATTATTAAAATCTTTTTTTTTGAAACCATTAATACCATCGATCATATCTGTTGTTTCTTTAAAAAATGTTTGTCCACAAATGACTGGACCGAACGAGATATAACGTTAGTATTGCTCTTTGCACTTTTGATAACTCTATAAGAGCGTATGTTATTGAACTTTTTATTTATATATACAAAATACTTCATGTTAACCTCTTAGTTCAATATATCCTTTAGACACCATCTTGTCAAGTATTTCTTCCACTCTTGGAGACGTAAGACTGTAGGTTTTGGCGAACTCGTCTACATCTATGCTGCTGCCATGAACGTTTATCCAGTCCTCAACCATTGACATTAAAGACTCGTCAGAGTATTTTTGTAGTTTGCTTAAGCTATCTTTTAATTTTTTATTTTCTTCAAGTAAATCTGCCGTTTGAATAGAAAGATTTCTGTTTGATGCTAAAAGTTCTATGTTAAGCCTCTTTATGGCGCGGTACTCGCTAAGCAATGAGTCGTATTTATTGAAAAGTACACTGTAGTTTTGCGACATTCCAGAAAGAAGCTTATCTAGCGTAGAGTCCACATATTGCAAGAACGCCTGCTTATCTATATCGAAAAGATCATTTATACTGGAAAGAAACGATGCCGTATTACGCAGTACATAAGACCTCCTTAACGTCTCGCTGGTATCGTTAGGTATAGAGTAGGTTATCTCAATTGAATCGTTGGTTATATTAAAAATATAGAAAAGATACGGTTGTTTTTTGATATTTCTGCTCTCTATAACTGCTATTGTTGCAAAATCGGTAGATGCGGAACTTACATAGAATGGTGCTTTAGAAACTCTATCAACAATACCTTGAAACGTACCTAGGAGTTTGCCATTAATATTTAATTTCTCGACCTTTGGTGCAAGAATGCTTTCTTCAGCCAAAATACCACAGTAATAGCTAAGTCTTGAATATATTTATTGCTTGCGTTTTTGTATGTGTCGTTTTTTTCTGTTATTTTTCAGTAATTATTCCGTTAATATATGAAATTGACGACATATTGCATACTTTAACTTCTTTGTTTTATAGCTTCTTTTTAATAGTATATCAATAGCATGTTATTTTGAGATTTTCTTTTTCTCTTTTACTGCGTTTGATGTTATTGCAGAATTATTTTTAGGCTGTTTTATTTTCAACTCTGGAGTATAATTAAGGAACGATATTAGATATAAAAAGAGTAATATCAAAATAGAGAGCCCGAAGGTCGGCAGGCTAGGAGCTATTAATACTGAAAATATTACAAAAAGAAGCCCCAATCCGACATAAAGGCGTTGCCTAGATATATATCGTTTCCTATTTTTCATATATGTTTCATAGCACTCCTTTGATACAACAAGCCTGTTGTTTTTTTCTGTTTTGAAAAGCTTTTTCTTTATGTATCTTATTGTACGAATTACGTTATCTATCTTTATTTCTATACCATCTGCTTCTTTACCGCAGATAATGCAATAGCTTTTTTGTTTTTCTTTTATTGCCATTTACTCAACCTTTAACTCGGCTACCTTTCCAAAAGCAGCCTCTATTTTTTCCTCGTCTAGTGCGTTGAAGATCTCAACTATCCTAGCATCATCAATGCCTATTCTCCTAAAGATATTTTCTATGTCAAATGGTTTTAGACCAAGTTTCTCTAACATGCCAACGAATGCTATTGCATCAACATGCCTGTGAGATTTTTCTATAATTCCAAGCATAGCCTCTATGTTTCCAGGGCTTATGCCCAAGGAGGATAACATTTTTTTAATATCTATTTTGCTTATTACAAAGGTTTTTTGCACCAAAGCCATATACTCACTTATGTAGTTATATAGGACATAATCCTAGAGATAATTGTATCTGTAATACCTATTGAACGTAAAAAGGATATAAGAGCAGTTTTGTTTATTCCAGTAGCTAAGGATATTCTTGCGAACTCGCGTATATCTACATGCCTGCCTTGCTCGCCCATCTTCTTTAGTATTGTCTGTATGGCCTCAGAGTTAAATCCAGTTTCTATGAGTTTTGAAGTTATTGCCATTTTATCAAAAGAGTAATCTTTTTTGATTTGTACATCGCCAAGCTCCTTCTCAGTTAGTATATCAGATGTGAAAACAGAGTATGTATCAAGAGGCAGCTCACCTACAATTCTATCTACCAAAAAGATGTTTGGAAATCTTACACCCGTATTAAAGGCCATATCTATTGCCGCTTGACCTACACCCAACTTGCTTATCTCGCTTCGTATAAAATCAGAAAAATTTAAAGAACCTTGAAGATAATTCATGAACTTCTCGAACCTTATCCTAAGCATAAAAGTAGTACCTACGTTTGAGAATATTGCTTCGTTTACATCAGTAGGATTTTGTGATGCCACTATTAGACCGAAACTGTACTTTCTTCCCTCCCTTATTATTGTAACTGCGTCGCTTCTTTCATCGCTAGCTACCTTCCATGCTTCATCAAGTACAACCAAGGTTTTAAGACCTGCTGAAGCACTCCATGTTTCAAGGCGCATCTTCTCCTTTAATGTTTGAAGAATAAAAAGAGCGGCCATTGCCCTAAACCTTTCATCAGGAAGGCTAGATAGATCAAGATCTATTAGCCCTGATGAGGTAAGCTTTCCTATATCTATTGTGCTTTTGTTTGCAAAGTAATCCTCACCTTCTCGTGAAAACTGCCTTAGTCTATATATTGCGTTCTCAAGCTCTGCAGGATAAGAATATGTGCCTTCTTGAAGTTTTTCATCTAAGAGTTTAGTCACATCCTTGAGCGTTGGAGGCTCCTTTCCAGGAGGAGGTGGAGCTGCAAGAGGAAACCCAAGATTTAGGTATGCCTGTTCTATTGCTTCTGCAGTAAGTCGCCTCTGTTCTGGATATAATGCTATGTCAGTAAGTATATCTAAGGAGTTCATTATCTGCTTTGCGCGATCTATAGGCTTCATTCCAGACAGATCCATTATATTAAGATAATCTCCTTTAGAAAGAGCTACAACCTTTCCGCCACTTTGTTTTACCCATGAAATATACTCTCCAGCCCAGTCTATTATTATTGCATTTGTATTCCAGATATAACTAGCTCTTGCTAGGAAGGTCTTTACAAAAAAACTTTTTCCTGCCCCTGTTATTCCGACAACTGAGATATGGGGATTGGTTATGTTTGAAAATGTCCAGGTAAAAGGTATCTTAAAAATCTTGGTAGTCCCTATAAAAATTGAGTTGGTAGGATCATTTAGGAGGTACTCTGGAGGAGGCTCTGGAGGCCTGCTTAAAAATATCCTTTTTGATATTTCATTGCTCATTAAAGTTTGAATTCTTATAAGGGTCATGTAATCTCTTTTCTAATTTAAATATGAATATAAATATTTAAAGGCGTGTGTTTTTAATTTATGTTTTTCCTATTTTTGATGATTGAAGAGCTTTTCCATTATGCTAGGATCAAAAAGAGAGTAATTTAATTTATGCAGTGTGTGTATCTCTCTCCCAGCAACCCTAAGGATGTTTAAATCAAAGGTGTGAAAAACCGTCTCTAGCCTATTGAGCTGGCTTGTTAAAGCATCAGTTGCCTCCTTTTCACTTATGCCTACTGCCGTTGTTTCAAGATACATTATAGTGTTTAGCGGAAGTTCTCCAGAGGACATCCTATCTATCTTTGCCTGAAGTACACTTACCTTTCTTTGAAGTTCTGTAAGAGTCATTTGATTTGGATTCGAAGAGTTTGATTCTCTTGATATTTGAAACTCTAGAAATCCTCTATCGCCTTCTAAATCCTCCCTATACTTTTGCACATCACGGGCATTGGTTATCACATTGAACTTAAATGGAAAATCAACATTCATTACTATTCTTTCCCACTTTTCAGGGGCAAGAATCATTTCTTGGTCATCAGATGACTCTATGCCTTCTTCCCTAAATACATAATTATATAGATTAGCAGTTAGATAACCTGTCGCATAGTATATCCCGTTAGTATATTTTATTACACGGTTTTGCTCTTTTGGACAGTAGTATTCTTTTGAGAGTTGTATTTTTATCCCCAATAGACTTGTTACAACAGGAAATATTAGAAAGTCAACGTAATTTATTAAAAGTATAAGTACTATTGCAATAACCGAAAGCACGCCTATTATAATGCCGATTGCTCCAAGGCTTGAAGCGCTTATCAGTAATACAAACGCGGGTATGCAGGAAATTCCAAGATACATTACGGTCTGTTCATCCATCTTAAAACCTCATATGCCCTCTTCTATGCTTTTTTGTCGTATCATCTCATTTACGGTCTCCACAGGTATCATATAGTTGGGCTCTATCAAAGAAAGAAGTTCTTCGCCCTCAGTTATGTATGCCGATACTCCAAGAGCAGCGCTAATTCCGGCTGCAAGTTCCTCAGCTCTTTGATGAACAATGCTGGTTGCTTCTTCCTCATTTTCTCCATTTGCGCTGACCATATAATATGTAACTAAACCTTGAGACTTTGAAGCACTTATGTTTGATATTAAATTTTCCCACATTGTAAGCTCTCCTTTTAACCTGTTTATCATTTCTGGTTTTTGAGGAACTTCTGCCTCGGCTTCCCTTAAGCGTTCTGCGGTGTCATCTAATTTTGATCTTATTTTTGAGATATCTTCATCTTTATTTACGACCAGCATCTCAGAGGATATCTTTGTGGTATTCTTAGACAACGTTATAACCCTGCTAAAGGTTCTACCAAAATCAAGCTTCTCTGAATCGGTCATCTCTGTAGAAGATTTATAAAGAGGTATTTTAACATAAGCTGAAGCAATTGTTCCATTCTCTCCTCTTAAAACTATTGAGTTGCCCGATGGAGAAAGAATAAACATCTCTCCATTATCAAGAGTTATTGTCCTATTCTTCATCTTGAAAGCAGGTATGTATAAATATGTATAATATTTAGAAGAAAATCCTATTACTGAAAAAATAAGCGAGAGTATAGCAAAGATTATAGCGAGTATCGCATTGGTCATTGAAAGGGACAATACAGCTAGCACAACACTTATACCTATGAATATTATAAAGATAAGCATATCTATTTTTATTGCCACTTCTACACCAATATTTAATACATAATAATTCAATTATATTATACTTTCTCTTTGCATACCAATTAATATATTATTTTCATATTTATTTTAATGATTTGATGAATTTTATGATTAAAGTATCTTCAAACGTGAAGAGGTTTGGGTGGCTCCCCCTATAAAATCGGCAAGCTGTGTTATTAGTGCATATGTCATTGCAAAGATTAGAGACGGATAGAAAAGCACCGACATCCAAAAAGCCCCAAGACCTTGTTGTATTATATTTGCTTCGGTTACAAGAGGACCGTTAAGCGATGCGGCATTTATTTGAGCCTCTCCACCTGCCGAGTTTCTTGCAAGAAATGAGGTTGCTGCATTTAGCTGATTTATAACCGTAGTATTTGTAAAGTAGAATGCAACTGAAAATAGTGTAGGCATTATTACATAAAAGCCTATTGCTATAGAGATCATAAGTCCGCCTAATGCACGAGTGGGAAGCAATGCTCTTAGTATTATTCCAGGTATTAAAAATACCGGTATTGCAGCGTACATAAACAAAAGTATTATGTAAAACTCTCCGTAAAGGAAGGTAAGGCCATCAAGAAAGAAGGTTATAAGAGTAGATGAAGGAAGATAGAAAAGATACTCTATTGCAAAGGAGAATACACCGATTATATTTGTAAAGCAGGTAAATGAAACGCACACCTGAAGCTTTGTAGCCGTATAGCTCTGATCAGCTACTGCTATACCAAATAATTGTGAGGTTAAACTCTGTGTAGATGAAATCGTGTTGCTTATATACGAGAGTGAGGTCGAGTATGGATTTGCATTTACTATTAACGATGGAACAAGACCCATTATTGTTGCAGCTAATGAAAGAAAACCTATGACTATCAAAGCAGTTGCTATAGTTTCATAAAACTCTGAAACTGCAAAGTTCTTAACCTGTTCATTTGCTAGAATAACACTTGCGATATAAATTAAAAGAGCTATATCAAAAGATATGAATATGGCAACACCGGCTACCGGAGCCCATTCGTTCCAATAGGAGATCATTGCCTGGTTTATCTGGCTGCAGTACCAAGGCGCATTCTGGTATACCACCTGCGTACTGGAACAGTAGGAAGAACTACTAGAAGAGCCACCTTGCGAGCTTGAGTATGGAATGGTTGTAGATGAGGTGGTTATTCCAGAAGATATAGACGTTGTAGAGGTTGAGGTTTGAGCATATGAAACTGCCAAGAACAACTGTAATGTAATCACAAGAATAGAAATAAATAATAAAACAAGTTGTTTTAATTTCATTTGATCACAAAAGACTTAAGAAAAGCTGGCCAAAATCAAATCTCTCTCCTAGAGCGGTTGAAAAGTCCGATACAAAGGTCGTAACTATAGTAAAGACAAGCATAGGAATTATTGTTATTCCAACAACTATAAGCCCTATATATATGAATAAATACTCAGGTATTAAATTTGCTGCAAAGCCTAATGGAGAGCTGCTACCTAGAGCAAAACCAGTTATCGCAGATACAAATGTTATTACAGGATTTGCAAGTGGTAGTATAAGTTGGGTAGCAGAAACGCCTGGACCTAAACCCAAGGTAAGAGCGTTTTGAACCGCATAATCCATAAAACCATAATTTAAACTTACTATTATAGGATATATAAAGCCAAGAGCTATTGCAAATGCCATAAGCCCATTGCCAAAGGTTCTTGTTATCTCAAATGAACGTGCCAGAAGCCCTATAGCCATGAAAAGAGCAAACAGTAATGGAGCCGCCGCAAGCAATAATAACTCTACCTGATTTAGAAGCGCAAAGTCATATAACAAAGGTATTGCAAAGCCATCGAACTTGTTTGTCTTTCCAAATGGATCAAGATCTGCCTGACCGGTATTTACTTGCAATTTAGGATTTAACGAACTAAAAAATGTAGTCCCTGAAAGACCCACATTTAATGAAGCTCCAACCTTTGGAGTTATGGAAAATAGAAGTAATGCGTAATATAGGTATTGATTGAACTGTAAGGTGTATGTGTTAAATTGATTTAAGTCGCATAAGGATATAGCATATATGTTATTGACCAGCGGAGCTGAACATGCAACAGGAAGAAGTCCGGCGCTTGAGAAGTATGAAGAAGGATTGCTTGAACATATAAGCGTAGATACCGTTCCAAAAGCCATCACTAGAATAAGAGTTATTAAGAGATCTATTATTTTATTCTTGGTCCATGACCTCACATTTGATGCATTTATCAGTGGAGCTAATGCGTATATTAAGATAAGAACGCTCATACTTGCAAGTACGGCTATTACAACAACAGAGAACCATGCAGTATATGGAGAGCTCAAGAAGTAGCTTACGCTGCTTATACAGGAGTTCACAGTTGTCAAAACCAAATTGTCTATTATGCTCATATAATCTTACTAAATAATTTTTTGCCGCTGAATGAAGGAGAGCCCAAAAGTTTTGATAAGACCTCCAATAAATCATAAGATATTAAAAAGGAAATAAATAAACCAACAAGCATTAAAACATAGAAGGCAACTTCCTCGGAATACAGATCAATATTAGCTCCAAAGCCTACGCCATTTTTAAACAGGAAGCCTAGAATGAATGAGCCTGTAGACCCAGAGGAAAGGGAGCTTATGCCAAACTGCTGTGCGAACGAGACTATGTTATCGCCGCTTGAGGTAATACAAAGATTGCTTATTGCCGAAGAAGAACTGCCGGAAGTTGTTTGGGTGTGGTAATTAGTACATAATGAAGAGATATTTGAAAGTATGTTTGATGCCGTAGCAAATGTGAAAACAGAAAGTATTGATGGAAAGATTATAAAGAATGATATAAACAAGGCTATAAGAGAGCCTCCTGCGGCTCTTGTCCATGGAAATGAACGGAATAATATACCAACATAAAACAGTATTGGAAATAGGAAGTATATTACAAAAAGCAACAGAACGGTTGCTATGCTAACTCCTATAAAACCGGATAACGCTGAAAACTCCGTATATAAAAATCCTTGTACAACAGCAAGACCACCAAATGGAGTAAATGATACTGAAGGCAATAAGCTTCCAAGCGAAAATCCCTTTGTTCCTGAAAAACTGAAGCTTACAGTCAAGCCTTGGAGCAATTGATAGCCGACAAGCTGTAGATAAGAGCCGAGAATTATTACAATACCGGTAAGTATTTGTACATTTACAATATTGTTGCATGTAATCAAATAAAGATTTTCTATGCCGGTAGATGATGAGGTTATCTGCGTAGTTCCGCTTGATGTTGGAGAACTAGGAAGAATTGATGAAGAAAGATTTGAAAAGAAAGAGGTTACTCCATTTGCAGAAAATATAGCCCCTGCAGCAAACATAAGTATGAGTAGATTTACAAACGATTCTATGTATTCGGTTTTGGCGAACTGTTTAAAGCTGCTTATGCCAAATGCTACTCCAAGACCATATATTAATGACATTACAAGCAATACCGCTATTATAATTAAACCGGTAAAGGATAGCAACGTATTAAATGTTGATAAATTATAAATAGAGCTGCTTACTATTCCATGTATATTTCCAAATAAATCGCTGCAGTATGTTTGTGATGCTCCGGTAATTCCAAGTAATGAAAGCAGGAAAAAAATACTCAATAAAATTTTTAATCGCATAATTAAACACTACAATAATTTATTTAATCCGAGTATGCTTGTTGTACCACCTATAAGTCCTGATATGCCTATTGTTGCGGTAACTGCAATAAAGATGTTTATTATAGGAAATATTATGCCCATCACTGACATTATTCCATAAAGATTTATAAGACTAAATATGGAGTTTATCGCATTCTGAGGAGCACAATAAAAGTATGGTATTGGAACTACCGTTGGAGTAGAACCAGTAAGTGAACCAAAAGCATTTACTATTCCTAAAATCAGACCATATCCTGGAAATGCATATGCACCTATTACTAAAAGTTCCTGAGATACTAAACCGCCATGCGGCCAACATCCATCATTGTTTATTACATAAGCGGCCTTTGGAAACACAAAGAAATTTACTCCGCTTTGATCATAATTTATTATATTGTTATTTAGATCCTTTCCGATGAGCGAGAGTGTTGGGAAGGATGATGCGCCTATGGGTGATAGCGTATTAGAGGTAAATGCCGTGTACTCCATCAAATAAATTATTGGAAATATTATAAGCGCTGCTAAAACAAAGGCTATTAGAAAACCTCCGGCCTTCCTGGTTATTGAAGATGCACTCAGTATTATTCCAGCAGCTAAGATATAAGGCCATGAAAAAAGTATGAATAGTATGAAAAGTAACTGAATGAGGAACATATAGAAGGTTATCGTAGATTGATTATACAGTAATTCGGTAGCTTTTGATATTATATCATAACCGGCAAATGGTTTATATGAATAAACAACGGATAATGAAAGTGCATCGCCGCCTTCAAGGCATAGCTCTTGTGGATAACACAAACTGTCAGTTGCAGTGAATCCAGAAAGGAAACCGACATATGACCTGTATATATATAGGGCATTTAGATTTGAAGCTGATTGATTTGTCAGATTAGATATTATGACGTAAGTTGATGCTAGCCCATAATCTATATTAGAGGTTATATTAGTAGCGCCGGCGTTGTTTATTATCCCAGAGCAGATGTTATAAGTTGGTGAGTTTGCAGAAGGAGCGGTATTTACAAATGCTAGAGAGCTATCAAGATTAGGATTATTGAGTTGTTTGCATATTCCAGAGATAGATGATTTTGAAATTAACTGAGTGGAGTATGTTGCTTGACCAACATAGTTAAGAAGAAGTATTATAATCGCAACCAATACTGCGGTCATAATCACACGCTCTAACTCAGTCTTTCCTCCAGAAACCATATTTTTATTATTTAGCACATATCCTAGCACAAAGTAAAGTATAACGACCGAAAAACTCACAAGTATAGCAAGCAGTATTATTGGAAACCAATTTCCAAACTGCGCTACTGGAGTAGCAAGAGCATAATTAATAGTAGTTAATGCCGAAGAAGAACTAGAACTTGATGTAGAAGTAGACGTAGAAGTTGATGTAGAAGTAGATGTAGAGGATGAAGAGGTTGTTGTAAAGGTTGATGCCGCAGATATATTAGATATGCAAAATAGCAGTATAAATAACACTGAAAGAGAAATGATCTGTACTTTTATTTTTTTATTTTTAACCATAAACTCAACCAGATTGCAACAACCCAGGTATAGTATTTAAAGCCTTATTTAGCCCTTGCGCAAATGCAAGAGTTATCATAAAATCTATTGCCACAAGCAAAACACCTTCGAAAAAGTACTCGGCTATCTTTGTGCTAAAGCTATCTATTTGCAATGGCGTAGCTACAACACCCTCAAAAAGATTTGTCACAGCGGCGCCTACGCCGCCAGCATTTCCTGCAAGAGAACTATAGAAATTTACAGGTAAATTGAAGGATATGCCACCGTAGTTAAGGAAGCTTACCGTATTTTGTTTAAAAAGATCACCAAGAGGTATCTGCGCTATTTTATAATTACCAGTATATTGGAGATATGGGTTACATACCTGGCCGGTATTTGTACAAAATAACCAGCTTATAACATATGAGTTCATACTTATTGTAAGGGGAAATACTATGTAAAAAGCTATCGCAAGTGCAAGTAGCGTATTTGAGACCTCTCGTATTTTAGGACCTAGAAATGAGAATGAACGCATTATTAAAGAAACAGGAACCACTAATGCAAATGCAATTACACTTATTATAGGAAAGAGAAAGTATAGGACAAATAGTAAACCAAAGGTTATCACTATTATTATGCCATAAGACACATATACTCCAGCGTAGGCGTCGAAAAGTGATTCTACATCACCACTATTTGCCAATGTTATTCCAAAACCCGCAGTTACGCTGCTGCTTGGTTGTGATCCGCCTATAGTTGCTGCGCCGCTACCGCCACTTGTTCCTGAAGCTGCTGAGCCGGCACTGCCTATTGAAATTCCATGTATTCCACCTAATGCAGAGTTAAGAGAGCTGGTAACCTGATCTAAAAGTATAGAAACTATATTGCCATCTATTGAGAGGGTAATGCCCTGAAAGGTAAGATCAGTAACAAGGGAGGTACCTTTTACAAAAAGTAATGTCCCTACATAGTACTCATCTGCTTGAAATAGGTTTTGATAATTGCTTTGCCCCGATAGCCCAGCCCCGACAGAACACGAAGCATATACTAAAGATATCAAGGTAATGAAGATAAGCAGACTTATTATGCCTTCGCTTAATTCATAAATTATGGTATTTTTAATTTTTTTGGAGTTTTGTGATGGAAGCAGCGTACTTAAGCTATAAACTAGCGCACCTATTGAAAACATAGCTAGTATTACCATGGCATTTATCCAAATCCAGTTATTGGCATTTATATTACCAAGATTGCACGCAGTTTGGATTGTAGAAAAGATAAAGGATATCATTAAACCAGCTTCAACTTTTTGCTTACAGAAAGACTTATGCTGCCTCCTAGAAGCCTCGCTATATTATCGGTAATGGTATAGGTTATAACAAGATCAAACATGAAAACTATGAAGATCTGAAACAGTATGTAAAGCGTATTCTGCAGTATATAATTTAACGAAGGATATATTGAAAAAAGAGTTGAAAATGCTAACGTAAATGAGTTAATAGTTCCTGAGGTTATACTGCCACCAGCTACTCCTGATGTTTCAAAGTATACAAAGTTAGAAAGTCCATTGCATATAGAAGAAACAAGCCCTAAACTTGAACACCCAGTAGAAAGAGGTACCTCTCCATGTACTGAAAGATAGCCGTAAAAAAAGTTAGAGACCGGAGCATTGAATAAAACAAGTACAGAAGGCCAGATAAGAGCTATGCCTATGCCAAATGCTATAAGAGTACCGCCTATGCCTCTTACAAAAGGCAGCGCACGAAATATTATTCCCAATGGAATAAGGACCCACAAACCTAGAATCTCAAATATGGGAAGGACAGATATCTGTACAGTTATAATGTTTACCGCTGGAAAGTATATGTAATTGAATAAATCGTTCATCATTGAAGTTGTAAACTGCGAACCTGACACAAAATCTGTTTGAAGTATGTTGTTTTTAAGCAAAGAAAAGCTTACACCTGATTTTACAACTGGGAGTATTAAACCTAACGGACCAGGTATAGGAACAGGTGGTATTGGAAGACCGCCCCATGAGATTAAAAGTCCCTTAAAAATTCCATCGGCAAGAGATAAACTAGTGAGGCTCTCTATACTTTGCATTAGAACATTATTAACACCGCAAAGATACACCTCGCTATTATATAAAAGATTACCAGTATTAGTAGCAAAGTTACCTATAGAAGCCCCGGTAAATGAAACTGCTATTCCACTTACGAATGATATTGCTGCATATATTATCACTATTATTAAAATAGATTTTACAAGCTCTCTGTATTCATTGCCTAGAAAAGAACCAATTTTAGTCTCAGGGAATATCTTACTGACTATATATATTATGCTTATAAAAACGAATGAAACAAGTAATGAAACTGCGGATAGGAATATGGCCATGCTTAGAGCAATGCTCGAGAATGATGCTACAGTAGTATATACGTTATTATTCAACAGTGTTGAACTGCATAAAATAGGAGAGGCATAAGTAACCCCAAGCATTAACATAAATAATAATAGTGATAAACGCAGATTCCTTAATTTATGCATGTGTTATTATTCTAATAGTAATATTATAAAGATACTGTTTTTTATTAGAAGTGAAAATGCCAAGAAGTTTTAGTATGAAAATTGATTTTTTACTCTTCTTTAGTCTTACCTTCCCCTCTACCAAAATTAAATGATATGAGCCCTAATTCTTCAGGATTTTCTTCGGCTTTTTCATTGCCTATAGTTAATTTATAACCATATCTCTTATATTTTAAAGCAGCTTTTGGTTCTGTTATTTTTTTAATAAGCTCATTGGTCTGTAGATCCTTTCTTGTATCAAATAAGGTATTATATATCTTAGTAAAGTTGTTTAACATCTGGTCATCAAGCTTTTTCTGCTCTCCTGCACGGATATTTTTATCTTGTATACCACTTATCTCGTGAAGACGTTTTTTGTATATGTCTTGTTGCCTATTTATCTCATCAAAAGAGTCCTCGAGTTTCTTCAATCTCCTTGAAAAAAATGCATCTGCTCCGTTAAGCTCAGCTATTTTGATTGATTTCTGAGTTTTTGATAGCACATTTGAAGAAACAGTATCTTTCTTTAACTTTGAAAGTTTTTGCCTTGCTATTGCTATAGATGCCATAGTATCCTCAAGCACAGTGCTACTTTGATCTGAAGAGTACCTAGAGGGATACTTTTCTTCAACCTTTTTTTTATAGAAAAGTTCCTTTGTTTTCTTTGGAAGTTTTCCCTTAGCTACCATATTCACAAAACCAGCACTTGCAAGAATAGATCCCCTCACTAATGGAGAGGTCAACGAAGTGGCTTTGCCAAGACCAGATATAAACTGATTTCCAATTGTTCTTTTTGAGTTTGGAGTCTCTGTAGATGTAGCATTTTTGTTAGGTATGCTAGCTGCTCCTGAACCTTTATTTCCCTCTGCACTACGCTCTTGTGAAAATATAGCTGCTCCTGATTTGTCGGTGGTTTTTATCTGCGCTGCTCCAGCAACCAAACCAGTCTTAAAGTATGTTTGAAAGTCCTTATTTATTGCCTCTTGTTTTTTCTTTTCGTCTTCTTTGATTTTATTTTTTGTAACGCTAAGTGGTTTTTGCCTTGGTTTTAGATATGACTTCTTCAGGGTTTTATAAGCAAGAGTACCTTTACCTTTTGGACCTAGACCAAAAAAAGTTCCTATTCCGAAAAGATTAAAAAAACTAAATCCTCTGCTCAATCCAGCAGCTGCGCCTATAAATATGATTATTATAAGTACAGGAACAAGGGCGTTTATTGCACCTACTGAAAGTATTATTGAATAAAGAATAGGAAGTATAAAGGCCATTGCATCATATATCTCTTAAACTGCAACTAATATATTTATTTACTAATTTAGCTATTTTATACTTGATCATGTATTTTGGAACACTATAGCTGCAAAAGACATAGGAGGAGCGCAACCTGCACTAAGACCAGAAACGGTATAAGTTCCAGGAGCTTGATTTTGATATAAATCATAATAGTTAAGATCTTCTTCTACATCTTGTTGAAACAGTAAAATATCTCCTCCGGAAGGTACGCTTGGATTACTCCAGTTACTACAAGCGTTACTTCCAGATATTGCAATTACAACTGTGTTTATACTGTTTGTGACTGTGTACTCCAACTGTGGATTGTTTGATGTAGATGAATATGATGCTGCATAGATTGTGTTAGAGGTTGTTGGTATACTTACCCCATAAGCGCCGACTATTGATGCTTGTCCTGAAGGAGATGTTGCACTGCATATGTTTCCGGATTGAAGCCCTATAGAAGTATATAATGTATTTGT